>CAXSER010000001.1:0-43453 GCA_964236315.1 uncultured Acetobacteraceae bacterium
GACGCAGGCCTCGGATACAAGGACATCGTCACAACCGTCATGACAGCTCTCGGCCGCGGCGCCGATCATCCGGGCACGCTGGAGGGTGCGCGCGCCTGAGAGGGCGGTCCGATGGCACGTCGGCGAGCAGACCAGCTGCTGATGGACAGGGGTCTGGTGGAAAGCCGGACCCGCGGGCAGGCGCTGATTCTGGCGGGCAAGGTGTTCAGCGGCGAGATGCGGGTCGAGAAGGCCGGCGACCTGATCCGCGAGGACGCACCGCTCCAGGTGAGGGGGCAGGACCATCCGTGGGTGTCGCGCGGCGGCCTCAAGCTCGACCATGCGCTGACGGAGTTCGGGCTTTCGCCGAGGGGGCGGGTCTGTCTCGACGTCGGCGCGTCGACGGGCGGGTTCACCGACGTGCTGCTGTATCACGGGGCGGAGCGAGTGCATGCGGTCGACGTCGGGCATGGGCAGCTCGCCTGGTCGCTGCGGCAGGATCCCAGGGTGGTGGTGCACGAGAAGACGAATGCGCGGCACCTGACCCGCGACATGCTGGGCGAGGAGATGGACGCGCTGGTGTGCGACGCGAGCTTCATCGGGCTGCGCACGCTGCTGCCGCTGCCGCTGCAGCTCTGCCGGCCGGGAAGCTGGGCCGTGATGCTGATCAAGCCGCAGTTCGAGGCGGGTCCCGGCCAGGTCGGGGCCAAAGGCGTGGTGCGTGATCCCGAGGTGCATCGTGCGGTGTGCGAGCAGGTCGTCGCCTGGCTGCGCACTGCGGAGGGCTGGACGGTGCTAGGCGTGACGGAGAGTCCGATCCGCGGGCCGGAGGGCAACGTCGAGTTCCTGCTCGCGGCGGAGAAGCCGCGCTAGGTCATGCAACCCGCCGACGCAGGTGTGTCGCGGACCTGGGCGAGGGCGTGCCTGGCAGGTGTTGTCAGGGGGGAGCGGTAGACGGTGGCCTGGGTCGTACGGAGCAGGGGATGCCTGCTCCGCGCCGGGCCGCGGCGGCGGATCCTTGCGCCTGACCATCGATGCTCTCGCCGTATCGTGACGCGGTTCGGTTTGCCTTGTGCCGCCCGGTGGTGGATGTGACCCGGGACGCAGGACCCTTCCGCCGCGTGTCGCGGCGGGCGACGAACTCGCAGGCTCCTGCCTCGTGACACAGCCCAGGAACCTGCCTGCCATGGACCCGATCTCGCGCCGCACCATCCTTGCCGCAACCGCCGGCGGGCTTGCGCTCGGCGCCAACGCCGCGCTCGCCCAGACGGACGGAGCCGGCGCGGATGCCGCGCAGCCGATCCGCGGGGGCGATGGCGCCACTGTGCTCGGCCCGCGCAATCTTCCGGTCGCCGCAGAGAACCCCGACCTGCAGCACCCCCCCGCCACCGACCACGGCGACAGCCCGAACCTGAAATGGTCGTTCGCGGACAGCCACATGCGCCTGGAGGACGGCGGCTGGGCGCGGCAGACCACGGTGCGCGAGCTGCCGGTGTCCAAGTCGATGGCCGGGGTGGACATGCGCCTCAAGCCGGGCGCGATCCGCGAGATGCACTGGCACAAGGAGGCCGAGTGGCAGATCATGCTCAAGGGTAGCGCCCGCATCAGCGCGATCGACGCGGATGGCCGCAGCACCACCGCCGACATCGGCGAGGGCGACCTCTGGTATTTCCCCTCCGGCCTGCCGCACTCGATCCAGGCGCTGCAGGACGGCTGCGAGTTCCTCCTCGTGTTCGACGACGGCGCGTTCTCCGAGGACAGCACCTTCCTCATCACTGACTGGTTCGCCCACACCCCGAAGGAGGTGCTCGCGAAGAACTTCGGCGTGGCGGAGTCCGCCTTCGCGCAGATCCCGCCGAAAGAGCTCTACATCTTCCAGGAGCCGGTACCCGGGCCGCTCGAGGCGGACGCAGTGGTCAACCCGCAGGGCCAGATCCCCAGCCCGTTCACCCACCGGCTGATGGCGCAGACGCCGACACAGGCCAGCGGCGGCACGGTGCGCATCGTCGACAGCCGCAACTTCCCCGCGTCGAAGACCATCGCCGCCGCCCTGATCGAGGTGAACCCCGGCGCGATGCGCGAGATGCACTGGCACCCCAACGCGGACGAGTGGCAGTACTACATCGAGGGCCAGGGCCGCATGACGGTGTTCGGCGCCGAGTCCCGCGCCCGCACCTTCGACTACCAGGCGGGCGACGTCGGCTACGTGCCCCGCTCGATGGGGCATTTCATCGAGAACACCGGCGACACCCCGCTGCGCTTCCTGGAGATGTTCCGCTCCGATCGCTACGCCGACGTGTCGCTGAGCCAGTGGATGGCGCTCACCCCCACCCACCTCATCAAGCAGCACCTCAACCTCGACGACGCCACCATCGCGAAGCTGCGCAAGCAGAAGGACCTCGTGGTGGGCTGAAGGCGGCGGGATGCTCCTGCCGGCAGGCCCTGGGTTCGGGCTGGCAGGCAGGCAAGGTTGAGGCTCTGCCTCAAACTCCGCCAAGGGCTGGGCCCTTGGATCGCCTTCTTAAAGGATGGGTTTCCAAAGACCCCTGGCCTTTGGCGGGTCTGGGCAGAGCCCGGCCTTGCCTGCTTCCGGTCTAGGGCAGGGTCGTGTCGAACTGCAGGGCGGCGAGCCGGGCGTAGAGGCCGCCCTGCCGCACCAGGTCGTCGTGCGTCCCCGTGGCCACGATGCGCCCTGCGTCCATCACCACGATTCGGTCCGCCCTGCGCACCGTTGCGAGCCGGTGGGCGATCACCAGCGTGGTGCGCGACGCGAGCCTGGCCAGGGCGTGCTGCACGGCGGCCTCGCTCTCGGCATCGAGCGCGCTGGTGGCTTCGTCGAGCAGCAGGACCGGGGCGTCGCGCAGGATGGCGCGCGCGATCGCCAAGCGCTGCCGCTGCCCGCCGGACAGCCGCACGCCGCGTTCGCCCAGGAAGGTGTCGTAGCCCTGCGGCAGTGCGTCGAGGAACCCGCACGAGGCCACGGCCGCCGCGTCACGCACCTCGGCGTCCGTGGCGTCTGGCCGGCCGAGGCGCAGGTTGGTCCAGACGTCGGCGCCGAACACCACCGGCTCCTGCGCCACCAGGCCGAGGCGGGCGCGCACTGCCGAGGGGTCCGCGTCGCGCAGGTCGATGCCGTCGAGGCGGATCGTGCCGGCCGTGGGGTCGTGGAAGCGCAGCAGGAGCTGGAACACCGTCGTCTTCCCCGCACCGGACGGGCCGACCAGGGCCACCGTCTCGCCGGGCGTCACCGACAGGGAGAAGTCGCGCAATGCCGGCTGTCCGGCGCGCGCGGGGTAGGCGAAGTCGACGGCCTCGAAGGCGATGCTGCCCTTTGGCGGGGTCGGCAGCGCGCATGGCAGGGCCGGGATGGTGATCGTGGGGCGCACCGACAGCAGCTCGGCGAGGCGGTCGGCGGCGCCGGCCGCACGCTGCAGCTCGCCCCACAGCTCGCTCAGGCCGGCGCCGGAGGTCGCGACGATCACGGCGTAGAACACGAACGCGGAGAGCGCGCCCGCGGTCATCCTGCCGGCGAGCACCTCGCGGCCGCCAACCCACAGCGACAGGGTGATCGCCCCGAAGCCGAGTAGAATCACGCCGCCGATCACCAGTGCCCGCGAGCGGATGCGCGAGCGGGCGGCGGCCACCGCGTGCTCCGTGGCCTGGCCGAAACGCGCGCGGGCCTGCGGCTCGTGGGTGAAGGCCTGCACGGTGCGCAACGCGGAGACAGTCTCCTCGGCCAGCGCCGCGAGGTCGGCCACGCGCTCCTGCGCCACGCGGGACAGGGCGCGCTCGCGCCGCGAGAACAGCACCAGCGGCACCACCACGAACGGCACCACCGCCAGGACCACCAGCGACAGCGCCGGGCTGGTGGCGACCAGCATCGCGAACGCGCCGACCAGCAGCACCGCGCTGCGCAGCCACTGGCTCAGCGCCGAGCCGGCGAGCGCCTGCAGCACCGCCGTGTCGGCGACCAGGCGCGACAGCACGTCGCCGGTGCGCGCGGTCTCGAACCAGGCGGGGGAGAGCGTGGTGACGTGGTCGAACACGGCGCGGCGCAGGTCGGCGCCGACGCGCTCGCCCAGCCAGGAGACAAGGGCGAAGCGGCACGACGTCGCGACGGCAAGCCCGGCGATCACGGCCGTCACGCCGAGCGCGGTGGCGTCGAGGCGGGCCTGGCTTCCGGTGGCGAGGCCGCCGTCGACCAGGCGGCGCACCGCCTGGCCCAGCAGCAGCACGAGCCCGGACGCGGCGAGCAGGCAGAGGGCGGCGGCCAGTCCCTGCCAGATGTAGCGCCGCAGGAACGGCAGCAGCAGGCCTAGGGCAGAGGGAGAGCGGCCGATCATCTGCCGCGGGTTCAGCAAACGCGGGGTGATGGCCGGCATGCCGGGGTTCTAGCGCCCGCATGCCCTCACTGTCGTCTCCCGTCTCGCTACTGGCAGCCCGGGAGACGACATCCGCCTGCACGGCGCCAGGGACGGCCGGCTTGTGATGGCTTCCCGGTATGCGTGAGGCGGGACGCGATGGTTGCCGGCCGAGGGGGGCTGCAAGCCACCGTGCGCCAAGTCACTGCGCGTGCCGCCTGACCCGAAGGCGGGTTCATTTGAGAGTCTAGCTCGACGACTGGACCGCCGCGGCAAGGGCGGCGAGTTTCGCCGCGGGATGAGCCGGGTTGCGGAAGCGCAGTTCCCCGTCGCCGGCACCGTCGGGCTTGCCGATGCCGAACAGCTCGACTCGGGAACTGCACGTGACCGCCACGACCGGGCGGGCCTCGCGGTTGGTGAGGAACTGGCGGGCCTCGCCCTCCAGGTCGAGGCGATCGCGCAGCAGCCGCCACTCGTTGCGGTCCGTGTCCTCGATGAACATGGCGAGGATGCCAGGGCGGGTGCCGGTCAGCCGGGCCGGAGCGACGGCGGCCATGCGGCGACGCAGGGCGACGGCGATCTCGTTCTCGCGTCCGGCGCGGGCGGCCATCACGAACACCGCGTTGCCGGCAGACGTCACGGACAGGTGCGCCTCGGGGCCGAATTCCTGGCGCAGGTGCGAGGCGAGGCCGCGCTCCTCGGCCTGCGCGGCCGCCAGCAGGAGCGGGTCGAGACGAAGCACCGCAGCCTCGTCCTGGTCGGCGCGGCGGTGCTCGGTCAGCAGGGTGCTGATGCGCTGGTGCAGCGAGGCGAGGCTGGTGTCGTCCGGGCTGCAGGCGCTCTTGAGGCCCTGGGGCAGCGTCATCTTGAGCAGGTAGCGACCGGGGTGGGCGGCGAGCCAGGTCTGCAGCTCCGGGTCGACACGGTCGACGAGGTTGAACCAGGCGCCGCGGTGCACGTCCCGTCCTTCCTCGGCGGACATGACGTCGCAGGCGATCTCCGCCTCGACGCCGTCTCGCTCGATCAGCAGGTCGAACACGTCGCCCTGCTCGATGCCGGAAAAGCTCACCTGGAAGCCGCGTGCGCGCTGGAGAGCTGCGGTGCGCATGACGTGGAAGAAGGGCACCAGGGTCTGGCCACTCTGCATGGCGCCGGCCAGCGTGTCGGCGAGGCGCTGCTTGGCCTCCACGGGAATGCGACGCGACAGGGCCACCGTGTCCGCCACCAGGATGGCGATCCCGCGTTCCGCCTGAGTCGGGACGGCCTCCCGGCACCGGCGCAGGCGCTCGATCATCAGCTCGATGGCGTGCCGCTGCAGGAGCGCGCGGCCCGACCAGCCGGCCGCGGGCATGCCGCCCAGGCTCGCGAGACGCGCTTTCCAGCGTTCTCCGCCGACCAGCGCGACGAAGGCGTTGAGCGTCGAGAGAGGCGGTCGTGCGATTGCGCTGGACATTGCATCATCAATGTAATGGATCCGGACGAAGTCACCATCACACCGGCGTGACATCCGCATTTGTGGCCGCCGACGCGGATACCGCCCGGTCAGCCGGGGGATGGCGGGTTCTGGGCGCGGTGGCGGAGCAGGTGATCGGCAAGCACGCAGGCCAGCATGGCCTCGCCCACCGGGACCGCGCGCAGGCCGACGCAGGGGTCGTGGCGGCCCCGTGTGGCGACCTCCACCTCGCGGCCGTCGCGGGTCACGGAGCGGCGCGGCGTCAGGATCGAGCTGGTGGGCTTGACCGCGAATCGTGCGGTGACGCTCTGGCCGGTGGAGATGCCACCCAGGATGCCGCCGGCGTGGTTGGAGCCGAACTGCAGCACGCCGTCGCGAACCGACATCTCGTCGGCGTTGTCCTCGCCGCTGAGCCCGGCGGCGGCGAACCCGTCGCCGATCTCCACGCCTTTGACCGCGTTGATCGACATCAGCGCCCCGGCGAGGTCGGCGTCGAGCTTGCCGTAGACGGGCGCGCCCAAGCCGGGGGGCACGCCGTCGGCCGCCAGACCGATCACCGCGCCCACCGACGAGCCGGCCTTGCGCACCGCCTCCAGCTGCCCGGCCCAGCGCTCTGCCGCGACGGCGTCCGGGCAGAAGAACGGGTTGCGCCCGACCTCCGCCCAGTCCCAGCGGCCAGGGTCAATGCGGTCCGTGCCCAGCTGCACCAGGGCGCCGCGGACCTGCACGGCCTCGCCCAAGACCAGTCGGGCGATCGCCCCCGCCGCGACCCGGCACGCGGTCTCGCGCGCGGAGGAACGGCCGCCGCCGCGCGGGTCGCGGATGCCGTACTTCAGCTCGTAGGTCAGGTCGGCGTGGCCGGGGCGGAAGCGTTCCGCGATGTCGCCGTAGTCGCGCGAGCGCTGGTCGGTGTTGTCGATCATCAGCGAGATCGGGGTGCCCGTGGTCAGGCCCTCGAAGGTGCCGGACAGGATGCGGACCTGGTCGGCCTCCTGGCGCTGTGTGGTGAAGCGCGACTGGCCGGGGCGGCGGCGGTCGAGCCAGGGCTGGATGTCGGCCTCCGACAGCGGCAGTCGGGGCGGGCAGCCGTCGACAACGCAGCCGATCGCCGGGCCGTGGCTCTCGCCCCAGGTGGTCACGCGGAACAGGTGGCCGAAGCTGTTGTGCGACATCAGGCGGACACGTCGGAGGCGAGGCCGGGGCGGGCGGTCATCGGGCCATGCGCGGGGTCAGTCGCCGACCACGGCGATGTCCGGCGCGTTGGGGTTCTTCATGCCGACGACGTGGTAGCCAGCGTCGACGTGGTGGATCTCGCCGGTGACGCCGCCGGACAGGGTGGACAGCAGGTAGAGCCCGGCGCCGCCGACCTCCTCGATGTTGGTGTTGCGCTCGAGCGGCGCGTTGAGCTGGTTCCAGCGCAGGATGTAGCGGAAGTCGCCGATGCCGCTGGCGGCCAGGGTCTTGATCGGCCCGGCGCTGATGGCGTTCACCCGGATGCCGGCGGGGCCGAGGTCGGCGGCGAGGTAGCGCACCGAGGCCTCCAGGGCAGCCTTGGCGATGCCCATGACGTTGTAGTGGGGCATCACCCGCTCTGCGCCGAGGTAGGACAGGGTCAGCAGCGAGCCGCCCGGGCGCATCATCGCGCTGGCGTGACGGCACACCGCGGTGAACGAGTAGCAGGAGATGTCGAGCGCCTGCAGGAAGGCCGCGCGCGGGGTGTCGCAATAGCGGCCGCGCAGGTAGTTCTTGTCGGCCCAGCCGATGGCATGGACGACGAAGTCGATCTCGCCCCAGGTCTCGGCAAGACGGACGAACAGGGCCTCGATCGCGGCGTCGTCGCCGACGTCGCAGGGCAGCACGATCGAGGAGCCGACGCTGGCGGCGAGCGGGCGCACCCGCTTCTCCAGCGCCTCGCCCTGGTAGCTGAAGGCGAGGTCGGCGCCCTGGGCCGCGCAGGCGGCAGCGATGCCCCAGGCGATCGAGCGGTCGTTCGCGACGCCCATGACCAGGCCGCGTCGGCCCTGCATGAGCGTGCCCCTTGCAGGAAGGCTCCGCTCGGCATCCGGCATGGGCAACCTCCAGCGACTTCGGCGGGGATCGGTGGTGACACACGGGGAGCAGGCAGGCAAGCTTACGCGCCGGCGTCGGGGGAGCCTGGCGCGGCTTGCGGAATCCGGGATCAATCCCTGCTCTGTTGGCACTCCGCGGCATGCGTGTGACGACGCGGGCATGGCATCCCAAGGCGTGTTCCAGGGGTGATGCCCGGCCGAGGTGTCACGGATGCGGGACCTGGCAGGGAATGGACATCGACATCATGGCCGAAGATCCGATTGCGCTGTTCGAGGCCTGGCTTGCGGAGGCGTCGCGCCTGGAGATCAACGATCCCAATGCGATGACCGTGGCCACCTGCACGCCGGAAGGAAGGCCGTCGGCGAGGATCGTGCTGCTCAAGGGCGTCGATCCGCGCGGCTTCGTATTCTACACCAACAAGGACGGCCGCAAGGGCGAAGAGCTGCGGGCCAACCCGAAAGCGGCGTTGCTGTTCCACTGGAAGACCCTGCAGCGCCAGGTCCGGGTGGAGGGCAAGGTGGAGGACGTGACAGAGGCGGAGGCCGACGCGTATTTCGCCTCGCGTGCCAGGGTGTCGCGCCTGGGAGCCTGGGCGTCGACGCAGTCGCGCCCGCTCGCGGACCGTGCGGAGCTGGAGCGCAGGGTGGCGGAAGCGGAGCGGCGTTTCCCGGGCGAGACGATCGAACGGCCGCCGCACTGGTCTGGGTTCCGCGTGCTGCCGCAGGTGATGGAGTTCTGGCAGGAGATGCCGTTCCGCCTCCACGACCGGATGGTCTACACGCGGGGCGAGGCGGGATGGTCGCAGGGCAGGCTGTATCCCTGAGCGCCGGCGCTCAGGGCCTTCCTGTTCCCCATCGAGACTGCATCCTGCCCGAGGACCCCATGACGATACGCAAGATTGTTGTCCCTCTGGCCGGCGCCGTCTCGGACGAGACGGCGCTCGCGACGGCGCTGATCGCGGCCGAGCGGTTCGGGGCGCACGTGGCCGGGGTGCATGTCCGTGCGGACAGCCGCGACGTCGCGCCGCTGGCGGGGGAGGGGCTATCCGGTGCGATGATTGAGGAGATGATGGCGGCCACTGACCGGGAGGGCGCCAGACGTTCCGAGGCGGTCAGGGCCATGTTCGAGCGGGTCGTGGCGAAGCACGGGGTCAGGTCTGCGCCGTCCGCGACCGGCGCGAGAGAGGCGAGCGCCGGCTTCTCGGTGCTGGTCGGGCGGGAGGAGGACATGGTGGCGCGGCTGGCGCGTCTTGCGGACCTCACTGTCGTGCCGCATCCGTCCACGGCAGACGTCGCGTCCTCCGACGCGCTGCACGCCGTGCTGTTCGACAGCGGCCGGCCGGTGCTGGTGGCACCCCGCGCTTGCCCGCCCGGCATCGGCATCCGGGTGTGCGTGGCCTGGAACGGCACGGCGGAGGCATCGGCGGCCATCATGGGGCTCATGCCGTGGCTTCGCGGGGTGCAGGCGGTGCAGGTGCTGCACGCGGACGAGTACCAGCGGCGAGGCCCTGCCGCGGCCGAGGTGATCGACTACCTGGCGCTGCACGACGTGCGCGCGGAGCTTGCCCTGTTCCGGCCGGTGAACCGGGAGGTGGGAGCGGGCATGCTCGCGGCCGCTGCGGATTTCGGCGCGGACCTGCTCTGCATGGGAGCCTACTCGCACTCACGGCTGCGCCAGCTCGTGCTGGGCGGCGTCACCCGACACGTCCTGGAGCACGCCACCCTGGCCGTCCTGATGAGCCGCTAGCGGCCGGCAGGCTCAGCGCCGCCCGATGGCGGCGTCCTCAGACCGGGGCGGGCAGGCCGAGCGGGTCCAGCCGGTAGCCGCCGCCTTCGGTCACGAGCAGCCGTGCGTTGGACGGGTCGGGCTCGATCTTCTGGCGCAGTCGGTAGATGTGGGTCTCGAGCGTGTGGGTCGTCACGGCGGCGTTGTAGCCCCAGACCTCGTTGAGCAGGATCTGCCGCGGCACCGGCTTTGTGCCGGCGCGGTAGAGGAACTTCAGGATCGCGGCCTCCTTCTCAGTAAGGCGGATGCGTCGGTTGCGCGGCGGCTCCTGCAGCAGCTTGGCGCTCGGGCGAAAGGTGTAGGGCCCGATGGTGAATACCGCGTCCTCGCTGTTCTCAAAGATGCGCAGCTGGGCCCGCAGTCGGGCGAGCAGCTCGTTCAGCCTGAACGGCTTGGCGATGTAGTCGTTGGCGCCGGAGTCCAGGCCGCGCACCACGTCCGCCTCGTCGTCGGAGCCGGTGAGCATGATGATGGGCATGCGCTGGCCCTGGCGGCGCAGATCGGCGCACAGGTCGCGGCCGTCGCCGTCGGGCAGGCCGACGTCCAGGATGAGGGCGTCGAAGCGTGCGCCCTGCGCCGTGACCAGGGCGGAGGCTTCCGCAAGGCTGGATGCCTCGGAGGCGGCGAACTCGCCGTCCTGCTGGAGCTGGCTGACGAGTTCCTCCCGCAGGACGCGATCATCGTCGACGATCAGAACAGGACGCTCGGCCACCATGGTCTTTCTCCAAATGACGCCTCCAGCAGGGATGGCCGGGGGGAGGGCGGTCGTGCCCCTTTCGAGGCAGGCGAGTGGCCTCGTGGCTGCCGGTGCCTTGCGGGCACCAGCAGCCCGACAGGGACTCGCACGGATTCGAGAGCCAAACGCGACATGCCGGTGTCGGTTCATTGCCCGTCGGCAGAGCATAGCTTGTTTGCCGGCCGAAGCATCCGACCTTATCAACCCGTCAGCCCTCCGTGCTGAGCGAGTTCGCGATGTGCCGTTCATGACCGATGCCACCGATCCCCTCGTGCCGCCCGCCCCGGAGATGGCGTTCTCCGCCGCGGCGGCCACGGCGCGGGTGGAGCCGGTCGCGGCCGCGGGTCCGGGCCTTTCCTTCCGCCAGGTGCATCGCGCGATCGCCGAGCTGCGGCGCGGCGTGCCGGTGATTGTGGAGGGCGACGGCCCGCTGCTGGTCCTGGCGGCGGAAGGTGCGTCGATGGCGGGGTTGCGGGAGATGGCGGCGCTGGCGGCAGACGACGGCTGCCTGGTGCTGGCCGGCCGTCGCGCCGCCGACATTTCCGGACGTTCCGTGCTCGACGAGGCGCTGCTTGCCTTCTCTCTGCCCGACGGCAGCCTCGACCCCGGCAGGATCCGCGGCATCGCCGACCCCACGGCGGAGCAGCTCGCGGCGGAGCCCCTGGTCGAGGTGGGGCTGCCAGGGCTGGCCGGCGCCGGGCTACTGCTGGCCAAGCTGGCAAGGCTGCTGCCGGCCGTGGTGGCGGCGCCGCTGGGAGCGGTCGGGGCAGGAGCCTCCGCGCTGGTCCGCGTGTCGGCGTCCGACATCCTGCACTACCCGCTGGAGTCGGCGTCGCGGCTGGTGCGGGTGGCCGAGGCGCAGGTGCCGCTCGAGGACGCGCCCGATGCGCGCCTGGTGGCGTTCCGCTCGCCCGATGCCGGCATCGAGCACCTCGCGCTGCTGGTGGGGCGGCCCGAGGAAACCGAGGCGCCGCTGGTGCGCCTGCATTCTGAGTGCTTCACCGGCGACTTCCTGGGCAGCCTGCGCTGCGACTGCGGGCCGCAGCTGCGCGGGGCGATCCAGCGCATGGCGGCGGAGGGAAGCGGGGTGCTGCTCTATCTCGCCCAGGAGGGGCGCGGGATCGGGCTCGTCAACAAGCTTCGGGCGTATGCGCTGCAGGACCGTGGGCTGGACACGCTGGACGCCAACCTGGCGCTGGGCTGGGGGGTGGACGAGCGGAGCTTCCTGGCGGCGGCGACGATGCTGGAGGCGCTGGGCGTACGACGCATCCGCCTGCTGACCAACAACCCGGCCAAGGTCGCGGCTCTGCAGGCCTGCGGGATCACCGTATCCTCACGGCTGAGCCACCTGGTCGCAGCCAACGGGGTGGACGACGGCTACCTTGCTGCCAAGGTGCAGCGGCTCGGGCATCTTCCAGGCTGACGGGAGCTGGCGGCAAGGGGCGGGCTTGGCCGGGGGGGAGCCGATGCTGGCGGTCGTGGAGCGGTTCGGCGGGTCGGCTGTCCTGCAGGCCAGGGGGATCAGGGTCCCGATCGCCCTGGGACGTGGCGGGGCGGGCAACGACAAGCGCGAGGGGGACGGCATGACGCCGCTGGGCATCCTGCCGCTGCGGCGGGTCCTGGTTCGCGCCGACCGGCTTGGGGCCAGGGAGCTGCCTGCGCTGGCCGATGGCGTCGGAGGCGGGCGGATCGCCCCGCTCGACGGCTGGTGCGACGATCCCGGGCACGTCGACTACAACATCGCCGTGACGCTGCCGCACGCCGGGCGCCACGAGCGGCTCTGGCGGGAGGACGGGGTCTACGACATCGTCGGCGTTCTCGGCTGGAACGACGCCCCGGTGGTGCGCGGGCGCGGTTCGGCGATCTTCCTGCACGTCGCCGGCCCTGAGTTCGGGCCGACGGAGGGGTGCATCGCCATGGCGCGGGCCGATCTCGTGTCGCTGCTCAGCGCCGGGCTGACCGGGATCAGGGTGGTCTGACGCATGGCCGGGACGCGAAGGTCGCGTGGCGCGGGCAGGGACCGGTGAACCACGTTGTGCTTGCGCCTTCGGTTGTTCACAACATCTAACGGCACTGGCGCCGACGCGACGGCGGCCGCGAGGAAGACATGATGGACCTGATCATCGGGCAAACGCCCAAGGCAGAACCGACGCTGCAGGACACCGCCGGTCGCGACGTGGTCATCCTCGATGGCGACCAGCAGAGCTTCATGGCGGACGTGATCGAGGCGTCGCGCACCGTGCCGGTCCTGGTGGATTTCTGGGCGACCTGGTGCGGTCCGTGCAAGCAGCTGACCCCGGCGCTGGAGCGGGTGACGCGCGCGGCCGGCGGGCGGGTGCGGCTCGTCAAGATCGACATCGACAAGAACCGCTCGCTCGTCGCGCAGCTGAGCCAGCTGGGCCTGCCGCTGCAGTCGGTGCCCACGGTGGCGGCGTTCTGGCAGGGGCAGATTGCAGACCTGTTCCAGGGCGCGCTGCCGGAGTCCGAGATCAAGCGTTTCGTCGAGGCTCTGCTGAAGCTGGCCGGGGGCAGCATGCCGTCGGCCGATCTCCTGGCGGAGGCTAGGGCGGCGATGGAGGACGGGCAGGCCGAACTGGCCGCGGATGCGTTCAGCGCGCTGATCCAGGAGGAGCCGGAGAACGCCGAGGCCTGGGGCGGTCTGGTCCGGGCGCTGATGGCGCTGGGTCAGGACGAGGAGGCCGAGGCGGCGCTCGCGCAGGTGCCGCCGGCGGTTGCCGGGCACGCCGAGGTCGTGGGGGCGGCCAGCGCACTGGCCCTCGCCAGGGAGGGCCGCGCGGCGGCCCTGCAGCTCGGCGAGTTCGAGGCGCGGCTGCGCGCCGATCCGGACGACCACGCCGCGCGCCACGACCTTGCGACGGCGCTGAACGGGATGGATCGCCGCAGCGAGGCCAGCGAGGCACTGCTGGAGATCGTCAGGCGTGACCGGTCGTGGAACGAGGATGGCGGCCGGCGTCAGCTGCTGAAGTTCTTCGAGGCGTGGGGGTTCGACGATCCTGCGACGCTGTCGGCGCGGCGCAGGCTGTCGGCACTGCTGTTCAGCTGATCCAGGGATGGATATGACCGTCTCGCGCGAGGACTATCCGGAACAGCTCGCGATCTTCCCCTTGAACGGTGCCCTGCTGCTGCCTGGGGGTCGCCTGCCGCTGCACATCTTCGAGCCGCGCTATGTCGCCATGGTCGAGGACGCGCTGGCCACGGGACGCGCCTTCGGCATGATCCAGGAGGATCGTGTCGGAGCCGACGAGGATTGGAGCCTTTACCGGGTGGGATGTCTCGGTCGCATCTCCTCGTTCAGCGAGACCGAGGATGGCCGGTATCTGGTGACGCTGACCGGCGTGATCCGCTTCGACGTGGTGCGCGAGCTGCTCTCGCACCGGGGCTACCGCCGTGTGGTCGCCGACTACAGCAGGTTCGCGGGTGACGTGGCGGGTGACATGCAGGCCGACGTCCTGTCCGGCCGCGAGGATCTTCTGGGTGCGTTGCGGGCGTATTTCCAGTTTCGTGGCTTCGAGGCGAACTGGGATGCGATCGAGCAGATGCCGGACGATATGCTGGTGGTGACGCTGGCGATGGTGTGCCCGTTCGAGCCCGCCGAGAAGCAGGCTCTGCTTGAGGCCTCCACCCCGGCGGACCGGGCGCAGGCGTTGCTGGCCCTGCTGACGATGGGAGCACACGAGAATGGCGATGCCCAGCTTCGAAGCTGAAGGCGGCATGCTCGACGGGCTTGACCCGCGGCTGCTGGAGATTCTGGTGTGTCCGGTGACGCGGTCCGCGCTGGAGTACGACCGTGGGGCGGGCGAGCTGATCAGCCGGGCGGCAGGCCTCGCATTCCCGATTCGTGACGGCATCCCGATCATGCTGCCCGACGAAGCTCGGGTGCTGGACTAGCATGGCGGTCCCGCTGGAAATCCGTCTGGTCAAGGCAGACCGGACGCTGCACGTGTCGTTCGACGACGGCAACCGTTTTGCCTTCCCGGCAGAGTATCTGCGGGTTGAGAGTCCCAGTGCGGAAGTCCAGGGACACGGGCCGTCCCAGCGCGTCACTGTTCCCGGCCGCCGCCACGTCGGCATCATGTCGATAGAGCCGGTCGGCCACTACGCCGTCCGGCTGCTGTTCGACGACATGCATGACACCGGGATCTTCTCCTGGGATTACCTGCACCAGATCGGGATCGAGCAGGTAAGCCGGTGGCGCGACTATCTGGACGCACTGGCGGAGAAGGGCCTGAGCCGGGATCCCTGACCGGCTCCGCGGGTGATGGCCGGCGGGCCCTGGCTGCGTGCGGCGCAGCGATCGCGGCCGGCATCCGTGCTGTCGTGCGTTTGGTGCCAGGCCGAACAAGGACAGGTCGGCAGCGTGGCTGCTTGCCCAAACATGGCACCAGACGTTATCCACTTCGTTAGTAAGACTGACGTGCTCGTTCCGACATGCGACGCGTTGTGGACGCAAATCATCCGCGCCGAACCACCCCATGCGGATTGCCTGCGGGCGTGGCGCGCGATCTGTCCGGGGGATCAACCATGCCGACCATTCAACAGCTGCCCGCCGCGGTCCAGCCGAGCGCGGATGACGAGCTGCCGGTGAGCCAGGGCGGCGTGACCCGGGCCGTCTCGGTGGGCGAGCTGCTCGCGGCGACGCAGGCCGCGATCACAACCGCGAGCAACACACTGCTGGGCCGTGTCTCGCTGGGGCCTGGCGGTCCGGAGCCGGTGCCGATGGGGCCGGGGGTGGCGATCAGCAGCGGGGCGCTGAGCGCGAACGGAGGCGACCACGCCGGGTTCGTGCAGCGCGCCGTGCTGACGCTGAGCGATGAGATCGTGCTGAACAGCTCGGGCACGCCGTCACGCATGCCCCTGCCGATGCTGCGCGGCCTGTTCGCCGCCGGCACGAACGTCAGCATCGACGGGTCGGGCATGATCTCCGCCACGACCGACCCGGCCATCGTCGCGACCCTGGGCACGGTGGGCGCGCAGGCGACGGCGGCACAGAGCGCGTCCGGTTCGGCGACGGCCGCGGCAGGAACGCTGGCTGCCACGGTGTCCACGCTGGGCAGCCAGGTCGGGACCCTCGCAGGCACGGTGGCGCCGCTGGGCGGGCAGATCGGCACGCTGTCGGCGACGGTGTCCTCCGTCGGGATCACGGTCGCGGGGCAGACGGCGCAGCTCGGCACGCTGAGCGCCGGGGTGTCGGCGGCTGGCAGCTTGGCGGCGGCGGCGTCGAGTGCCGCGACCTCGGCAGGCAGCTCCGTGTCCACGCTGGGCAGCACGGTGGGGACGCTGTCGAGCGTGGTGGCGCCGCTGAGCGGGCAGATCGGCACGCTGTCGGCGACGGTGTCCTCGGTCGGGAGCACGGTCGCCGGGCAGGCGGCGCAGCTCGGCACGCTGAGCGCCGGGGTGTCGGCGGCTGGCAGCTTGGCGGCGGCGGCGTCGAGTGCCGCGACCTCGGCAGGCAGCTCCGTGTCCACGCTGGGCAGCACGGTGGGGACGCTGTCGAGCGTGGTGGCGCCGCTGAGCGGGCAGATCGGCACGCTGTCGGCGACGGTGTCCTCGGTCGGGAGCACGGTGGCGGCGCAGTCGGCGCAGCTGGGGACGCTCGGCACGAACGTGTCCGCGGCGGGCAGCCTGGCGGTGGCGGCATCGAGTGCGGCGGCGTCGGCGGGCAGCTCCGTGTCCACGCTGGGCAGCCAGGTGGGGACGCTGTCGAGCGCGGTGGCGAGCGGCGTCATCGCGGCGTCGAGCACGTCGGGCTCGACGACCACGCTGACCAACGCATCGGGCGGGACGATCGTGACGATCGTGGCGCCGGCCGGGCCGCCGGGGACGCTGGGCAACGGTTCGGTGCGGGCGAACACGGCCTCCGGGGTCATGGGCGGACCGGAGCGTACGCTGCAGGCGATCCACAGCGACCGCCTGCGGCTGAGAATGTTCGGGGCGCAGCAGAACGGCACCACGGCGCAGGGGCTGCTCGGCGTCACGACACGCGCGCAGCTGGCGGCGTGGACGAACTCGGCAGGGGGGAAGCCCTACGCCTTTGCTGCGACGCAGCCGTTCACCATGGGCGACGACTACTGGGTCAGGCTGCCGGCGTCGGTGGCGTCAGGGTCTACGGTGAACCTTGCGATCACGCTGACGCTGGGCTCGGCGGTGTACCAGGGGCAGGACGGCCACTGGTACCTGCCGGCGCCGAACGCGTCCTCGACCTACTACGACGACATGGTGGTGACCGGGGGCAACCTGGCGTCGGGCACGAAGGTGGTGGCGACCCAGGGTGCGACGATCCGCATCACCGACCAGCCGGCGGGGACGCAGGTGCCCTCGGGCACCGTGCTGACGATCGGCGCGGACATGAGCCGCGTGAAGGTCGGGCAGCAGGTCTGGGCGACCAAGGGGCTGGCGCCGCTGTCCACGATCACGCAGGTGTCGGGCACCACGGTCACGCTGAGCGCGGCGCTGGCCTCGGGCGGGCTGTTCACGCTGCAGACGCTCAACATCTACACGCCGATGGCAGAGAACACGCTGACGAACAGCGTGACGATGGACCTGCTGGCGTTCTGCGCGGCGTACTACGCGGCGCCGTATGGCGGGTCCGTGGAGTGCGACCCGGGCGGCTACATCTTCAGCCCGCACGCCATCCTGGGAGGCGGCAACGTCAAGTTCCTCGGCGCGGGGCGGCACTGCTGCACCATCAGCGGCACCGACAATGCGCCGCTGATCAAGATGTTCCCGCAGGCGGGCGCGGAGACCGGCATGACCGGGCTGAACTTCGGCAACTACAACGGGCTGATGCAGAGCTTCGTCGAGATCGACGGCGGCGGTTTCGGCGCGGTGGCACCCAACGGCGCCGGGTGCGGGGCCGTGCTCGACGACATCTCGGGCAACTGCAGCCCCGGCCCGATCGGAGCCTACGAGCTGATCCGGCTGCGCAACCTGGGCAACGTCAGGTTCGACAACATCGACTTCATCGGGCTGGGCAAGACCACCGTGGGCACGTGCACGCTCAACATCGGCAGCGTCATCCTGATGATCTCGCGCAACATCACCTCGCACTACTGCTGGAGGGCGGCGATCCAGCAGGGCTACATCGAGGACCCGATCTGCGAGCACTGGGCCCAGGACCAGTGCGGCGGCGCCTGGGACGCCAGCCGGGCCAACGTGTTCAACGGCCTGTGCGGGCTGCTGTTCAAGTGGGTCGGCGGCGACAACGACATCACCGACTTCATCCTCAACCTGCCGTCGTTCCTCAACGTCAACATCTCCGACGCCTGCGTGATCTTCAACGGGCAGAACGGCGGCGCCTGCTACATCCTGGCCGGGTGCCAGACCGGGGTGATCTCCGGGGTGCAGGGCGGCACGGCGGCGCCGGGGGTGGTGGACTGCATCCACCTGACCAGCGCCATGGTCGACGGGGGCTACTACCCGACCACGCAGATCCTGGTGACCGGAGTTGCGGTCAGCGGGTTCGACTGCGCGGTGCGCATCGACAAGGGGTGCAGCGGCAACGACGTCACCGCGACGCTGTGGAGCAGCGGGGCGGGCAGCACCAACGGCATCTCGCCCACCCCGGTGATCGACAGCGACGGGCGCAACCGGATCAACGGCGTGATGGGAACGGCCCACTGAGCGGTCCGTCGGCGTGAGTCGCCGACGGACAACGTGCTCCCGGGCAGGGACAAATCGGTCCCTGCCCGGGGATGACGGCGAAGAGCTTCGGTCAGGAAGGGTGGGCCATGCCCAGGCCCATGCCCGGGCTCGCGTAGGGTCTCGAGGCCCTCTGTTTCGCGATCAGGCCAGGATCTCCTGAGGCTGGCCCTGTGTGGAGGCCGAGGGCAGAGCCCCTGCCCCACCTCGCGCCTCCGTCCTGGGCGCGGTGATGCTTTGCAGGGCACAGGCGCGATGTCCATCGCGCCGCGGATCGATGGTCTGGGGCGGGAGGCGTGCAACCTGCTTGCCTTGCGCTGGTCGGGACAGTACCCCTGGTCGAATGCAAGGGTGCGAGACGGACGTCGGGGCTCCCGACGCGGAGCTGACCGACGCGATACGCCGCCTGTCCCGCGCCAGCGTCATGGTGGTGGGCGACGTCATGCTCGACCGCTATGTCTATGGCAGCGTGTCACGGATCAGCAAGGAAGCGCCCACCCCGGTGCTGGCGGTGAAACGCGAGCTGGCGATGGCGGGCGGCGCGGGCAACGTGGTGCGCAACCTGACCGGGCTGGGAGCGGCCGTGGCGTTCGTCTCCGTGGTGGGCGACGACCAGGCGGGGTCGGACCTGACTGGGCTGATCGGCGGGCAGCCCAACGTCGAGCCATGGCTGCTGGTGCAGGGGTCGCGCTGCACCACGCAGAAGACGCGCTACATGGCGCGCGGCCAGCAGCTGCTCCGCTCGGATCGCGAGGACGCCTCGCCGGTGCACCCGAAGCTGGTGGAGCGGATGCTGCGCATCACGGGCGACGCGATGGCCGCGACGTCGGTCAGCGTGCTGTCGGACTATGGCAAGGGCGTGCTGGCGGGGGGCATCGCCAGCTCGATCATCGCCGCCGCCAGGCAGGCAGGACGGCCGGTGGTGGTCGATCCGCAGGGTTCGGAGTACGAGCGCTACGAGGGTGCCGATCTGGTGTGCCCGACCCTTGACGAGCTGGCCGAGGTGATGGGCGAGCCGGTGCTGACGGAGGCCGCCTGCGAGGCGGCCGCGTCGCGTCTGCGCACGAAGTACGGGCTCGGGGCTGTCGCGGTGAACCGGGCGTCGCGCGGCCTGACCCTGGTGGACGGCGACGGCGTGCTGCACCTGCCCTCGCACGCGGCGGAGGCCTTCGAGGCGGCGGCGGCGAACGACACCCTGGTGGCGGCGATGGCGGCAGGGCTTGCGATCGGCCTGCCGCTCAGGGTCGCGGCGAGGGTGGCGAACCTGGCAGCCGGCGTCGTGCTGGCGCAGGCCGGGCTCGCGGTGGCGCAGGAGGCCGACCTGCTCGCGGCTTTGGCGCCACAGGGCGTGGTGCCGAAGAAGGTGGTCTCGCCCCAGCTCGCCACGGAGCAGGTCGAGCGCTGGCGGCGCATGGGATGGCGCACCGGCTTCGCGCCCGGTTCCGACACCGGCGGGCTTGATGCCCGTCGCGGCGGCGACATGCGGCTGATGGAGCAGGCACGGACGGCGTGCGACCGGCTGATCGTGGGGCTGTTTCATGATCCGGCACGTGACGGCGATGTCCCGCCCGCGGCCGTGGCGCTTGCCGGCCTGCGCGAGGTCGATCTGGTGTGCCTGTACCCGGCGCACTCCGCGGACGACACGCTGCGGGCATTGCGGCCGGAGCTTCTTGTCGAGCGCGAGCCGAGCCCCGCTGCCGCGATGCTGAGAAGCTGGGGCGGCGAGATCCTGGTCGTCGAGTAGGGCGGACCGGCGAGAGCTCCCCTGGTCGGGTCATGGGTCGACCGGGTGCCGGCTGGCGTGATGCCCGGCGGTCCGACAGCTACTCCACCCGCAGCGCCGCCCTGAGCGACGAGGTGATGGCCGGATCGTCGAGCCGGGCCAGCCGCCGTGCGGCGATCGTGGCGAAGCGCTGCAGCAGGGCGCGCCGACGGGCGGTGGCGAGGGCGTGCCGGGGCGCCGGGCGGATCAGCTCGGCCTCGCCCTGCTCTGCCACGATCAGCCCGACCTCCTCGGGCAGGATGTCGCGGGGAAAATCGCCGTCCACCGCGAAGAACAGCTCGTCGCTGTAGTCGCGGTACTCCGGCCACTTCGAGTCGACCAGGAAGTCGCGGGCGCCCGACTTCACCTCGATGCACACGAAGCCGCCGTCCGGGCGCAGGGCGAGGATGTCCGCGCGCCGCGAGTTCGGCAGCGGCACCTCGTGCAGCACGACCCAGGACAGCATCTCGCACAGCCGGCTGGTGGCGCGCCGGATCGCCAGCGCGCGTTCCGGCAGCAGCGGCGGCGGCAGGTCGGCAACCGGCGGCGCGTCATCCATCGGCGAGCGTCTCCTGCACGCGGCGGCGCAGCTCCGGCAGCACCTCGTCGGTGAACCAGGGGTTGCGGGTCTCCCAGATGCCGGTGCGCCACGAGGGGTGGGGCAGGGGAAGGCGGTCCGGCAGGAAGCTGCGGAACGCGCGAACGCGCTCGGTCATGGCACCGGGGCCGAGCGCCCAGCGCTGGGCGTGGCTTCCGACCAGAAGCGTGAGCCGGACCCGTGGCATGGCGGCGAGCAGGGGCGTGCGCCAGATCGGCGCGCACTCCGGGCGCGGCGGGGCGTCGCCGCCGTTCGGCAGGCGGCCGGGGTAGCAGAAGCCCATCGGCAGGATGGCGACCTGCGCCGGGTCGTAGAACACGTCCTTGCCGAGGCCGAGCCAGTCGCGCAGCCGATCGCCCGAAGCATCCCAGAACGACAGGCCGGCGAGGTGGACCCTGGTGCCGGGCGCCTGGCTCGCGATCAGCAGGCGGGCAGTGGCGGAGACGTGCAGGATCGGCCGCGGACCCAGCGGCAGGTGAGGGGCGCACACCCGGCAGGCACGCGCCTCCGCGGCGAGCCGGTCGATGCCGGCACCGGGCGTCGGGCCAACGGCTGCATCCGCGGCGTCGGGCGGCGCCGGGACAGGGCCGGGCGGTGCGATCGGGTGGTCCGGCACGGGCTAGGGAGCGCCCTCCTGCACCCCGACCTGCACGATCTGCTCGCCGGACAGCTGGAAGGTGACGGTGCAGGGCAGCACGTCGCTGGCCGCGACGGCGCGCCCGAGGTCGTGCAGCACGATCTGCCAGCCACCGCCCTTGAGGACGATGGCCTTGCGGGCGGGAACCTCGAAGCCCTCGACCTGGTGCAGCTCGGCCGAGCCTTCCTGCGCGGGAGCCTCGAAGGTGACGGAGGCGGCGTCCGGGCAGGCGGCGCGGATCAGGTGGTCGGTGACGTCGCCGTTGTTGGTCACCGTCATCGACAGGACAGTGGTGCCACCTTTCGGCTGCGGCGCAGCGAACGGATCGGACACCATGATCGGCCCGACGATGGGGCCGGCCGCGCGCGCGGGCAGGACGAGCCCGGCAAGGGCCAGGGCAGTCAGGGCTGTGTCACGCAAGCGCATACTCGACCTCGGGGGTGTAGGCGGACTGCTCCTTGCCCAGGCGGGAGCTGAAGAGGGTGAAGTGCGCCACGGGCACGGGGTCGGCGCGGAACAGGTTGTGCGCGGCGATCCAGCCCGCAAGCTCGTCGGGCGAGGTATTGTGGATGCGCCCCAGCGTGATGTGCGGCGAGAAGCGCCGCCGCTCCGGCTCCAGCCCGGCCCGCTGCAGCGCGGTCTCGATCCTGGCCTGCAGGTGATCCAGCGCCGGGTTGCGCTCCACCGCCGCCCACAGCGAGGCGGGCTTGCCGGGCCTGGCGAACACGCCGACGCCGCGCACCACCAGGTCGAAGCCGCGCGCCTGCACCCCGGCGAGCGCCACGTCGGCGTCCTCCGCCATGTAGCGCGGCAGCTCGCCGAGGAAGCGCAGCGTCAGGTGGTGGTTCTCCGGCGGCTGCCAGCGCGCGGCCTTGAGCCCGCCGGCGAGGCCGGTCAGGCGCTCGCGCAGCGTCCACGGCAGGTCGATGGCGACGAACAGCCTCACGGCGCGGGCGTGGCCCCGAGCCGCGCACCCCGGGCAAGGCAGGTCATTGCGCGGGCACCTCGGCCAGCAGCCGCTCGACCAGCGGCAGCAGGCGGGCGACGATGATCGCGACACCCTTCGCCGTGGGGTGCAGGCCGTCGGCCTGCTTCAGGGACGGGTCGAGCGCCACGTCCTGCAGGAAGAACGGATCGTAGAGCAGGCCGGGCCGCCGGCTGAGCGTGTCGAAGACCGCGCGGAACGCGTCGTCGTAAGCGCGGCCCAGGTTCGGCGGCGCATACATGCCGGAGAGCAGGGTCGGGATGTGGCGCGCTGCCAGCCGGTCGAGGATCGCCGCCAGGCTGGCCTGCATCGCCGCCGGGTCGAGGCCGCGCAGGCCGTCGTTGGCGCCAAGCTCGACCAGCGCGCAGTCCGGGTTGTCGGCCAGCGACCAGTCGAGTCGGGCCGCGCCGCCGGCGGAGGTGTCGCCGGAGACGCCGCCGTCGAGGATGGTCACGTCGTGCCCCGCCTTGCGCAGCGCCGCGCCGAGCTGCGCCTCGAAGCCGTCGTCGTGGGGCAGACCGTATCCGGCGGTCAACGAGTCGCCGAAGGCGAGCAGGCGGAGCGGCCGGGCGGATGCGAGGCCGCACGAGAGCGCCAGCAGCACGAAACCGGCCGCCGCGGCCTTCGCCAGCCGGGGACGGGCGCCATATGCTGCACCCATGGACACAGCCACCGCCTCCCTCGTTTCCGCCCCTGCCCCCGCGGAGGCGCCGCTGGTGCAGGTCCGTGACCTGAGGCTGACGGTGCCTTCGGCGGCGGGACCGGTCAACATCCTCAACGGCGTCACCATGGACGTGGCGGCAGGCGAGGCTTTGGGCATCGTGGGACCTTCCGGCTCTGGCAAGACGAGCCTGCTGATGGTGCTGGCGGGGCTGGAACGCGCGAGCGGCGGCGAGGTGCGCATCGCCGGCACCACGATCACCGGCATGGGCGAGGATGCGCTGGCGCGGTTCCGCCGCGACACCGTGGGCATCGTGTTCCAGGCCTTCCACCTGATCCCGGCGATGACCGCGCTGGAGAACGTGGCGGTGCCGCTGGAGCTGGCCGGAGCACGCGACGCGACGGCGCGCGCACGCGACAGCCTGTGCGCCGTCGGCCTCGGCCACCGGCTGACGCATCTGCCCGGGCAGCTCTCCGGCGGCGAGCAGCAGCGCGTGGCGCTGGCGCGTGCCTTCGCGCCGCGGCCGCGCCTGCTGCTGGCGGACGAGCCGACCGGCAACCTCGACCAGGCGACCGGGCAGGTGGTGATGGACCTGCTGTTCGACATGCAGGCCCGCCTGGGCACCACGCTGATGCTCATCACCCACGACCCCGGGCTGGCGGCGCGCTGCGGGCGGCAGGTCCGCGTCGCCGACGGGCGGGTGTCGGCGTGAGCAACGGCGCCGGGGTGCGGCGGTGATGCTGGCGCTGCGGCTGGCGGCGCGCGAGCTGCGCACCGGCACGCGCGGCCTGCGCATCGTGCTGGCCTGCCTGGCGCTGGGTGTCGCGTCGATCGGCGCGGTCGGCGGGCTGCGGGTGGCGATCGAGCGCGGGCTGTCGGACCGGGGCCGCGACATCCTCGGCGGCGATCTGGCGGTCAACGGCGGGGCGGAGGCGCTGCCGGACACGCTGCGCGCCTTCCTGCGCGAGCGGGGCGCGCGGCTGTCCGACATCGTGCAGATGCGCTCGATGCTGGTGGCGGCCAACGGCGAGCGGGCGCTGATCGAGCTCAAGGCCGTGGACGCGGCATACCCTCTGGTGGGCACGCTCGATCTGTCGCCGCCGGGCGCGCTGCAGCCGGCGCTGGCCGGGCAGGGCCTGGTCGGCGAGCCGGTGATCCTGGACCGGCTGGGGGTGAAGGCGGGCGACAGCCTGCGGGTCGGGCAGGCGCAGTTCGTGCTGAGGGGCTCGGTGGCGGCGGAGCCGGACGGTGCCGCGACGCCCGGGCTGCTCGGGCCCGGCGCGGTGATCGCGCTCGCCGACCTGCCCGCAACCGGCCTGGTGCAGCCCGGCTCGCTGCTGCGCTACGAGCTGCGCGCGGCCCTCCCGCCCGGCACTGACGTGGCGGCGGTGGAGGCCGCGGTGCGCACGGAGTTCGGCGACCGGGGCTGGCGCATCCGCGACTCCCACGACGCGGCACCCGGCGTGGTGCGGTTCATCGACCAGACCAGCCGATTCATGACGCTGGTCGGGCTGACCGCGCTGCTGGTCGGCGGCATCGGCGTGGCGACCGGCGTGCGGGCCTGGCTGGAGGCGAGAGCACGCGGCATCGCGGTGCTGCGCTGCCTCGGCGCCTCGTCGCGCCTGGTGTTCGCGACGTACCTGATCCAGGTGGCGGCACTGTCCGTGGTCGGCGTGGCCGCGGGCGTGGCGGCAGGGGCGGCGCTGCCGGCGCTGGGCATCTGGCTGTTCGGCAGCCTGCTGCCGGTGCCGCCGCGCGTGGGGATCTACTGGGGGCCGCTGGGACTCGCGGCCCTGTACGGGCTGCTCACCGCAGGCGCGTTCTCGCTGTGGCCGCTGGGCCGGGCGGCACGCATCCCGGGCGCGGCGCTGTTCCGCGACGCCGTGCTGCCGGGCGACGCGCGGCCGTCGGCGGGCGTGGCGGCCGCCAACGTCGTGCTCGTGCTGGTGCTGGTCGGGCTGACGGTCGCGACCGCGCCGCAGCGTGGCTTCGCCCTGTGGTTCTGCGGGGCGGCCGCGGCGACACTGCTGCTGTTCCGGGCGGGAGGCTGGGCGCTGATGCGCGGCGTCGTGCTGCTGCCGGCGCCGCGCTGGGCCTGGGCGCGGCTCGGGCTCGGCAACCTGCACCGGCCGGGGGCCGCGACGCCGCTGATGATGGTCGCCCTCGGGCTCGGGCTGTCGACGCTGTGCTCGGTGGCGATGATCGAGGCCAACATCCGGCGTGCGGTGCTGGACCAGATCCCGGCCGACGCGCCGACCTTCTTCTTCATCGACATCCAGCCCGATCAGCTCGCCCGCTTCGACGACATGGTGCACGCCGCACCCGGCACCGCGGACGTGGACCAGGTGCCGAGCCTGCGCGCGCGGATGGTGGCCGTGAACGGCGTGCCGGTCGAGCAGGTGCATGCCACGCCGGACACGCAGTGGGCGTTGCGCGGCGACCGTGGCCTGACCTTCGCCGCCGCCGAGCCCGAGGACACGCGGCTCGTGGCCGGGCAGTGGTGGCCGGCGGACTATGCGGGCCCGCCGCTGGTGTCGTTCGACGCCAAGCTGGCGCAGGGCTGGGGCGTGAAGGTCGGCGACACCCTGCGCATCAACGTGCTGGGCCGCGACCTCGATCTGGGTGTCGCCAGTCTGCGCGACATCAACTGGCGCACCCTGTCGCTGAACTTCACCATGGTCGCCTCGCCGGGGCTGCTGTCGCAGGCGCCGCACTCCGAGATCGCCACCGTGTACATGGACGACGACCCGCATCACCAGGGCGCACTGCTGCGCCAGGTCACGGACGCCCTGCCCAACGTCACCGGCATCCGCGTCGCCGACGTGCTCGACGCGGTGGCTTCCCTGGTGCGCAAGGTCGCGGCCGCGCTGGCGGCGACGGGGTCGCTGGCGCTGGCGGCGGGCGCCCTGGTGCTGGCCGGCACGGTGGCGGCGGGGCAGCGCCGGCGCATCGCGGAGGCGGTGGTGCTCAAGAGCCTGGGCGCGACCCGGCGGCAGATCCGCGCGGCGTGGCTGGTGGAGTTCGGAGTGATCGGGCTCGCGGCGGGGCTGCTCGCGGCGCTCGTGGGGACGGCGGCAAGCTGGGGCGTGGTGCGGTTCCTGATGGACTCGGACTGGACGTTCCTGCCGGGCGTGCTGGCGGCCACGGTGTGCGGCTGCGTGGCCCTGATGCTGGGCTTCGGCTACGCCGGCACTGCCGTGGCGCTGCGGGCGCCGGCTGCGGCCTACCTGCGCAATGAATGAACGGCGGGTGAGCCGATATTTATCAAATATTTAGCTATGGACGGCGACCCGGGCGGCCGCCGGATTTCGCTTGAACGCGGGCCGGCTCCTGCCAAGATAGCAGCCTTGGGCACCATGCCCCCTGAGGAACCTTCCATGGCCTTCCGCCCCGATACCCGAACCTATCCGGCGCCGGCCGGCTTCGCGCAGGACGGCGCGCTCGACGCAGGCCTGCGCACCTACATGCTGCACGTCTACAACTGGATGACGTCGGGCCTGGCGCTGACCGGCATCGTGGCCTACCTCGTGGCCAACGTGCCCGCGGTGCGCGAGGCGTTCTACCAGCCCGTTCGCACCCAGGGCGGCGGCCTCGCGCTGCACCCGACCCTGCTCGGCTACGCGGCGATGTTCGCCCCCCTGGCCTTCGTGCTGGTGCTGAGCATGGGCGTGAACCGCCTGTCGCGGCAGTCGGCGCAGGCGCTGTACTGGGCGTTCTGCGCGGCGATGGGCGCCAGCCTCGCCAACATCTTCTGGGTCTACACCGGCGACAGCATCACCCGCGTGTTCTTCATCACCGCAGGCACCTTCGCGGTGATGTCGGCCTGGGGCTACACGACGAAGACCGATCTGAGCCGCTTCGGCAGCTTCCTGATGATGGGCCTGATCGGCATCATCCTCGCCAGCGTGGTCAACATCTTCGTCGGCAGCAGCCAGCTGCAGTTCCTGGTCAGCATCGTCGGCGTGCTGGTGTTCACCGGCCTCACCGCCTTCGACACCCAGCGCATCAAGGCGTCCTACCTGCAGTATTCCTACGCCGAGGGCTCGGACGTTGCGTCCAAGCGCAGCGTCTACGACGCCCTGAGCCTCTACCTGAACTTCATCAACCTGTTCATGCTCCTGCTCCAGCTGACCGGCACCCGCAGCAACAACAACTGATCGGCTGCGCATCCACGAAAGCCCTGGCTCCCCGCGGAGCCGGGGCTTTCTGCTGTCCGCCGTCCGGCCGCAAACCCGGCGGGCGAGAGGACAAAGGCCGGGGCAGCCCCATGTCACGGCCAGAGTGGCGCCACGCGAGCCGTGTGCCCGCCTCGCCCGGAGCGCGTGCCGGGCACGAGGGACCTCCTTTTGCCCGGGCAGTGCTGCGCATGGATGCACCGATGACTCCCCGGGGCGAGACCGTCAGCCCGGTGCCCGTGATCGAGGTGGCCGGACTGTCGAAGCGGTTCGGCCAGACGCTCGCGGTCGGCGGCATCGACGTGGTCATCGGGGCCGGCGAGACGGTCGGGCTGCTCGGCGGCAACGGCGCCGGCAAGACCACCACCATCGCCATGCTGCTCGGCCTGCTGGTGCCGACGTCGGGCAGCATCCGTATCCTCGGCCACGACATGGCGCGCGACCGCTTCTCCGCGCTCGCCCGGATGAACTTCTCCTCCCCCTACGTCGCCCTGCCGAGCCGGCTCAGCGTGGCCGAGAACCTGCGCGTGTACGGCCACCTCTACGGCGTCAGGCGGATCGGACGCCGCATCGAGGAGCTGGCGGTCCAGCTCGACCTCGGCGACCTGCTGGCCCGCCCCGCCGGCCAGTTGTCCGCCGGGCAGAAGACGCGGGTCGCGCTGGCCAAGTCGCTGATCAACCGCCCCGACGTGCTGCTGCTCGACGAGCCGACCGCGAGCCTGGACCCCGACACCGGCGACCTGATCCGCGGCTGGCTGGAGCGCTACCGGGCGGAGTCGGGCTGCACGATCCTGCTGGCCTCGCACAACATGGCCGAGGTGGAGCGGCTCTGCGGCCAGGTGCTGATGATGAAGCAGGGCCGCATCGTCGACCGCGGCACGCCGGCGGCGCTGCTGGAGCGCTACCACCGCGACGACCTCGAGGAGGTGTTCCTCGACATCGCCCGCGACCGCACTGCCGCGGCAGAAGTCGCGGCATGAGCGGGCCGGCAGGCCGGATCTGGGGCCTCGTCTACCGCCATCTCGCGCTCTACCGCGGCTCCTGGCCGCGGCTGCTGGAGCTGAGCTACTGGCCGATCCTGCAGATGTGCATCTGGGGCTTCACCTCGACGTATTTCGCGGGCCGCATGTCCGGCTCGGCCGCGGCGATGACGGTCTCGGCCCTGCTCGGCGGCGTGCTGCTCTGGGAGGTGACGCTGCGCACCCAGATGGGCCTGTCGGCCACGTTCCTGGAGGAGCTGTGGTCGCGCAACCTCGGCCACGTGTTCGTAAGCCCTCTGCGGCCCTGGGAGATGATGGCGGCGCTCACCGTGATGTCGGTGCTGCGCATGCTGGCCGGCGTGCTGCCCGCGGTGCTGCTAGCCTGGGCGATCTACCGTTTCGACCTGTTCTCCATCGGCGCGCCGCTCGTCCTGTTCGTCGCGGCCTTGATGCTGATGGGGTGGTGCGTGGGGCTGGGCGTGATGTCGCTGATCCTGCGCCACGGGCTCGGCGCCGAGGCGCTGGCCTGGTCGGTGACCTTCGGCCTGGCGCCGTTCTCCTGCGTGTTCTACCCGGTCTCCGCCCTGCCCGAGGTGCTGCGGCCGGTGGCGTTCGCCCTGCCGTCCAGCCACGTGTTCGAGGGGCTGCGCGCGATCATGGCCCAGGGCGTGGTGCGCTGGGACCAGCTGGGGTGGGCGTTCGGCCTGGACGGCGTATGGCTCGCGGCCGCGGTGCTGCTGTTCCTGCGCCAGTTCCAGTCCGCGCGGGTGCGCGGCGCCCTGCTGAGCATCGGCGAGTAGCAGCGAAAGCCAGCAAGGTTGAGGCTCTGCCTCAAACTCCGCCAAAGGCTCGCCTTTGGAATCCACTTTTTTAAGGAAAGGGTTTCCAAAGGGCTCGGCCCTTTGGCGGGTCCGGGCAGAGCCCGGCCTTGCTTTCCGAAGAGTCACGTCTCGGGCTGGACAGGGATCGGCGCCCGGACCTACCCCCTTCGCGACGCCTGCCAGGAGAATATCCGATGACCCGCTTCCACCTCATCCGCCACGCCCTGGTGGAGGAGAGCGCGCGCCTGGTGCTGTACGGCACCATGGACGTCCCGCTCTGCCCGGAGACCCTGGCGGCGCAGTCCGGCCAGTACGCCGCGCTCGCCGGGCGCCTGCCGCGCGACGCCGCCTGGTACGTCACCCCGCTGCAGCGCACCCTCAGTACCGCGCAGGCGATCCAGCGCGCCGGCTACCCCGCGGTGGTGCCCGGCGTGGAGCCCGACCTCGTGGAGCAGCACCTCGGCGACTGGCAGGGCCTTGTCCACGCCGAGCTGCCGCCGCTGCTGGCGCGGCCTGCCCACACCTTCTGGCCGCTGGCCGGGGACGAGCGCCCGCCCGGCGGCGAGAGCATGCAGGAGGTGATCGGGCGCGTCGGCCCGGTGCTGGAGCGCCTGGCGAAGGCGCACCCCGGCGAGGAGCTGGTGGTGGTCTGCCACGGCGGCGTGATCCGCGCCGCGATCGCCCACGCCATGGGCATTCCCGCCGACGCCGCGCTGCACCTGTCGGTGCAGAACCTGTCGGTGAGCGTGCTGGAGCGCCACCCGCGCGCCTGGAGGGTGGTCTGCGTGAACGAGGTGCCCGGCTACTTCGGTGTCAGGTAGGCCTTACGCCGACCCCGCCCGGCTCGCGGCCCGGTCGCGACGGCGGTTCGCAGGAGGCATACCGGTTGCCGTCACCTCACGTCGCGCGTGAGAGCTTCTTGGTATCGCCATGTTTCGTCGCTACAAAGCCGGCATACGATGGGGAGAGGCCGCAATGGTCCGCAGGCTTGTGGCCGCTACGATGACCGTGCTGTGCGCCCTGTCGCTCGGCGGGTGCGAGACGGGCGCGCCGGACCAGGTCCGCGCGCAGCAGCAGCAGGAGCTGGTGGACCGCGCGACGCTTGCCGCGCAGGACCTGCTCAACCCCGTCACCGGCAAGGTCGCGGCACGGACGCTGCGCAAGGCGCGCGCGGTGATGATCTGCCCGCGCGTGTTCCGCGTGGGCTTCCTGTTCGGCGGCGAGGGCGGCGGCTGCGTCCTGCTGGCGCGCGGCGGCAACGGCTCATGGTCGGCGCCTGCGTTCTACAGCCTGGGCAACGGCAGCTTCGGCCTGCAGGCGGGCATGCAGGACGCCGAGCTGATGATGATGATCATGACCAACCGCGGCCTCGACGCGGTGATGGACAGCCAGTTCAAGATCGGGGCCGGCGCCTCGGTGGCGCTGATCACGCTGGGCGGCGGGGTCGGGGGCGATACCACTGCGGCGCTGAACGCCGACATCATCGCGTTCGAGCGCACCCGCGGGCTGTACGCCGGCATCTCCCTGGAGGGCGGGGTGATGACCGCCGACAGCATCGGCGACCGCGCCTACTACAACCAGGACATCGGCTCGCGCGGCATCGTGATGGCGATGCACGCCAACAACCCCGGCGCGGACCCGCTGCGCGCCGTCCTGATGCGGTTCGGCAACCAGGAGCCCGCCCCCGCCGCCATGCCGTACGGCGCGGCGCCGTACGGGCAGTTCCAGGACCCCGGGCCGATGTCGACGGCGCCGCGCGGCGCCGTGCAGCAGCAGATGCTTCCCCCGCCGCGCTGAACCCGGACGGGCGGCGGACACGCCAGGCAAGGCGGCGTCCTCGGGGCAGGCGGGCGTTCCTGTTGGACACAGGGCGGTGCGGGCGGTATTATGCTGCAGTGCACAATAAGCGCCCGTGGTCAATTCGGTGCCTTGTGCCCGTCCGGAGAACGCCATGCGCCTCGCCCTCCTGGCCCTCGCGGCCGCCTCGTTCGGCATCGGCACCACCGAGTTCGTCATCATGGGCCTGCTTCCCGACGTGGCGCGCGACCTCTCGGTCAGCATCCCTCGGGCCGGGCTGCTGGTGTCGGGCTACGCGATCGCGGTCACGGTGGGCGCGCCGCTGGTGGCCATCGCGACCGCGCGCCTGCCGCGCAAGCGGACCCTGCTCCTGCTCATGGCGATCTTCGTCGCTGGCAACGCCTGCTGCGCGCTGTCGCCCAGCTACGGGCTGCTGATGGTCTCGCGCGTGTTCACCGCCTTCGCGCACGGCTCGTTCTTCGGCATCGGCGCCGTGGTGGCGGCCGACCTCGTGCCACGCGACCGACGGGCGCAGGCGATCTCGCTGATGTTCGCCGGCCTGACGCTGGCCAACGTCTTGGGGGTGCCGGTCGGCACCATCCTCGGCCAGGCGTTCGGCTGGCGGGCGACCTTCTGGGCGGTGGTGGTCATCGGCCTGCTCGCGGCCGTCGCCCTGGCGCGCTGGGTGCCCGACCTGGCCACCGATCGCTCCGCCCGCCTCGCCCGTGAGTTCCGCACCCTGCGCCGGCCGCAGGTGCTGCTCGCCATGCTGATCAGCGCGCTGTCCTCGGTCAGCCTGTTCAGCGTGTTCACCTACATCACGCCGCTGCTGGAGCAGGTCTCCGGCTTCACGCCGCACGGGGTGAGCGTCGCGCTGCTGCTGTTCGGGGTCGGCCTCACGGTCGGCAACATGGTGGGCGGGCGGCTCGCGGACTGGCGGCTGATGCCGGCGGCGATCGGCTGCCTCGTGGCGCTGGTCGCCGTGCTCGTCCTGTTCGGCGAAACCCAGCACTCGGCGGTGCCGGCGCTGATGACCCTCGTGCTGTGGGGCGCGATCGCGTTCGCGGTCGTCTCGCCGCTGCAGATGCGGGTGCTCGACCAGGCGTTCGAGGCGCCGAACATGGCCTCGATCCTCAACCAGGGCGCCTTCAATCTTGGCAACGCCAGCGGCGCCTGGCTGGGCGCCGCGGCGATCGCCGGCGGCGTGCACTACGCCACCCTGCCCTGGATCGGCGCCGCCGCCGCGGCAGTGGCGCTGGGGTTCGCGGTGCTGTCGCTGATGCTGGAGCAGCGGAGCGGAGCGGCGCGGCGCTTGCCCGGCCGTGACGGCCGGTGTCCCGCAGCCCCGGCTGTCCCGGGAGGCCTGGGTTGATCCCTGTCTGCGGCCCGGCAGGCGGGTTCGCGGCGCTGCCTGAACGGAGCCAGCGGCGGGACTTGCGGGCCTGTCTGCGCCCGTGCCGACACCGGGCCGCGTGCATCGTGCCGGTCCGAGGCTGACGCCGGGCTCGCGGCACCCTATCTTGCGGCCATGCCGAATGAGCCGTTCTGGACCACCAAGACGCTTGCCGAGATGAGCACGGCCGAGTGGGAGTCGCTGTGCGACGGCTGCGGGCGCTGCTGCCTGCACAAGCTGCGCGACGAGGACACCGACGCGCTCGCCTACACCGACGTGTCATGCCGCCTGCTGGATCGCACCAGCTGCCGCTGCTCGGACTACGCGCGGCGGCAGCGTCGGGTGCCGGACTGCGTGTCGCTCACGCCGGCGGCGCTCGCGGAGATCGACTGGCTGCCGCCGAGCTGCGGCTACCGCCGTGTCGCGGAGGGCAGGGGTCTCGCCTGGTGGCACTGGCTGGTGTCGGGAAGCGCCGACACCGTGCACGAGGCCGGGATCTCCGTCCGCGGCCGGGTGATCGACGAGCGGGTCGCGGGCGCCCTGGAGGACCACGTCGTGTCGTGGCCGGACCGCGAGCCGCGCACCCGCCGGCCCGCGACGCCGCCGCGTGTGAGCAGGCGTCCCGCGGGGGGCGTCGTGTCCGCGGTTCGCCAGCCCGGCGAGGCAGGAGCTGTCGCCGAGGCCGCCGCGGGCGTCGTCGATCCCGAGGACAACCCGGGATAGGGCGACCCGGCTGGACGGGCCGCGAGGTCCCGCCGCGCATCCTGCCCGCACCTCCTCAGACAGTGTTGCGCAATCCGGGCATGCGCTGGCGGGCAGGGAGAGTCGTCCCGAGGTCCTGCCGTGCCTGCCGCTCCTGCGCCGGACGATCCACGCCCGCTGGCGAGACGATCCCGGCCGGTCCGTCAGGCGATCCTATTCGCCGATGACATGGAGCGCGATCTCCCGGCGGTGCGGCGCGGAACGGTGCTCGAAAAGGTAGAGGCCCTGCCAGGTGCCGAGCACCATCCGCCCTGCCTCCACCGGGATGCTCAGTTGCACCGCAGTCAGTGCCGAGCGGATATGGGCGGGCATGTCGTCCGCGCCCTCGGAGCTGTGGCGGTAGTCGGCATCCTCCGGGGCGAAGGCGGCGAACGCGTCCAGCAGGTCGGCCCGCACGTCGGGATCGGCGTTCTCCTGCACCAGGAGGGACGCCGAGGTGTGCCGGCACCACAGCGTCAGGAGCCCGGCGTCGATCGCCTGCTCCGCCAGCCAGCGCGCGACCGGAACCGTGATCGGCCAGAGGCCCTGCCCGCGGGTGGTCACGACGAGTCGGTGCTGCGCCTGTCTCATGACGCCGCAACGCCCCGGAGCGCGCAACGTTCTCGCACGTCAGCCGTCGAGGGGCAATGCGGCGTCCCCGAACCGCAAGCGATCATCCCGCACGCGGCCTCGAGGCTTGCCCGGAAGACCTGGAGCCTGCCGCCGCTCCAGGTCCGCGCGCCCCGGGCGGCAGGGCCGGCGCGGGACGCACGCCGCCGCAGGCCGTGGCGGCCCGGCCGGAGTCCTGTCCCGCCACGGCGACCTGCGCCCTACTCCTGGACCTCGTCGGTGACCACCTTGAAGCCGGTCAGCGTGTTCTTGCCGAACGTGTTGCTGATCGCGACGTCGGAGGCGTCCCGGCCGTGGCCGATGAGGATGCGGCCGATGCGGCGACGGTTGTGGCGCGCGTCGAAGGTGTACCAGCGGCCGCCGAGATAGGCCTCGAACCAGCCCGACCAGTCCATGGGGTCCGGCGAGACGGGCACGCCGATGTCGCCGAGGTAGCCGGTGCAGTAGCGCGCGGGGATGTTCATGCAGCGGCACAGCGTGGTCGCCAGGTGTGCGAAGTCGCGGCACACCCCGCGCTTCTCCTCGAACGCCTCGTAGGCGGTCTTGGTCGCGCGGGCGTACTGGTAGCCGAAGGTGACGTGCTCGTTGACCCACTTGACGATGCCGGCCACGCGCGCCCAGCCCAGCGGCAGGTGGCCGAAGGTGTTCCAGGCGAAGTCCGACAGCCGGTCGGTCTCGCAGTAGCGGCTGCCCAGCAGGTAGACCAGCACCTCGTCCGGCAGCTCCTCCACCGGATGCTGCACGGCGTCGGGCGCCTCCTCGTCGAGCTCGCCCGTGTCCGTGACCAGGGCGTCGGCGCGCAGCGTGATCGGGCCCTTCGGCGCCACGAGGCGCAGGCAGATGTTGTCGAACACGTCGCGGTACGAGGTGATCGGCACCGCCGGCTCGGTGGTCATGGTGTCGTCGGACAGCAGGTCGTGCGCGCGGGAGGGATGGACGTTCAGCATAAGCATCATGGGCGTCGGCTGCGCACAGTCGAATGTCAGCTCGTAGCCGATGCGGATCTGCATACCCCGGATTCCTTCCTGCCCTGACCGGATGCGGGACCTGCCTGCGGCGTCCCGACCCCGGCGCCCCCATGCACATCGCACGCCACTGGCAGGCCCGACCTCGCATCCTGGCCGCCGCGCGTCAACGCCGCCGGCACGCGAACGCAACGGTCAAGACCGCATCGAGTGGTGCCGCACCCCTCCGGCGCCGCGGGCGGGAGGCGAGGTCCCGGGCCGGGCAGGAGGCCCGGGGCGCTACTTCCTCAGTATCCGCAGCGTGCGCTGCCACCAGTAGCGCTTGCGCAGCCAGTTCCTGATGTCGCCCTGGAAGTACCAGCCGAAGGAGCCGAACCAGGCCGCCACGCACAGGACGCCGAGGATCCAGTTGAGCATGTCTCGCGTTCCTTCGCGCCAGTGGTGTCGCCGCCCCGTCGGCGCCGCTCCGGCCTGATCCGGGATGGCGTCGTCGTCGTCCTGCCCGCGCGGCCCGGGCGTTCCGGGTGGCGGGCCGTCACGCGAGCCTGTCGCCGATCCGCGAGCGGACCTCGCGCCGCTGGCCGATCAGCCGCATCCGTTTCCTGCGCCCTGGCATCCAGCGTGCCGCCCCGGAGACAGGGACGGGTGCGCCGGCCGGGATTCATTGCAGGTTGCGTATCCCGCCGCTATCCTCCGGACAACGCGAGATCGGCGGCATCAACGAGACCGGTTGCGCGTGGGAGAGGGTCCGGACACCGGGCCTGACGTTCAACATGGCTGCCGGCACCGACCCGGCCGCCTCCGCACGGAAGGCATTTTCATGTCCAACGGGACAGTGAAGTGGTTCAACCCCACGAAAGGCTACGGCTTCATCGCGCCGGACACCGGCGGCAAGGACATCTTCGTGCACATTAGCGCCGTGCAGAAGGCGGGGCTGGGCGCCCTCAACGAGGGCCAGAAGGTCGGCTTCGAGGTGGAGCACCAGCAGAACGGCCGGGCGGCCGCGGTGAACCTCTCCGGTGCCGCCTCATAGGACACGGCCACGAGGCGACCCGGCCGCCGTTCTCAGCGCCGCGCGACCTCCGCACGGATCGCTGCCGCCAGCACCGGGTTCGCCCGCCTGATCTGCCCGACACGCAACGCGAAGCCGCTCCCCCACTTCGGGTCCCGCTCCCAGGCCTCCAGGAACATCAGGTCGGCGACCACAGGCGGATCGCTGACCTGATCGAGGGCCTCCCGCAACGCGGCGGTCATCATCGGGGTGGTAACGGCACTCATCACGCTCTCCTGCAGCCCAGTGGGGTGCAATCTGGTCGCGCTTGGTCTCACAAACAGGCGAAGATTTCGTGAACGCCGGGCGAGGGCGCTGCGGCCCCGCATCCCGGTGTCGGCAGTTCCTGCGACACCCTGCGTCGGGGCTGGCCGGCCCCGACACAGGTGCCGTCTTCTCAGTAGCGGTAGAGGTCGTGCTTGAACGGGCCGTTCGACCCGGGCAGGCCGATGTAGGCCGCCTGCGCCGCCGTCAGCTTGGTCAGCTTGGCGCCGACCTTGGCGAGGTGCAGGGCGGCGACCTTCTCGTCGAGCGACTTCGGCAGGGTGTAGACCTCGCCGGTGCCATACTTGCCGGCGGGCGCCGTCCACAGCTCGATCTGCGCCAGCGTCTGGTTGGTGAAGGACGCCGACATCACGAACGACGGGTGGCCGGTGGCGTTGCCGAGGTTCACGAGGCGCCCCTCGGACAGCACGATCAGGCGCTTCTTGTCGGGGAACACCACCTCGTCGACCTGCGGCTTGACGTTCTCCCAGGTGTAGTTGCGCAGCGCCTCGATCTGGATCTCGCTGTCGAAGTGGCCGATGTTGCACACGATCGCGCGGTTCTTCATCGCGCGCATGTGGTCAATGGTGATGACGTCGACGTTGCCGGTCGCGGTGACGAAGATGTCGCCGCGAGGTGCGGCGTCCTCCATGGTGACGACCTCGTAGCCCTCCATCGCCGCCTGCAGCGCGCAGATCGGGTCGGCCTCGGTCACCAGCACGCGGCAGCCGCCGTTCTTCAGCGAGGCGGCCGAGCCCTTGCCCACGTCGCCGAAGCCCGCGACCACGGCGACCTTGCCGGCCATCATCACGTCGGTGCCGCGGCGGATCGCGTCGACCAGGCTCTCGCGGCAGCCGTACAGGTTGTCGAACTTGGACTTCGTCACGCTGTCGTTGACGTTGATCGCGGGCACCTTGAGCGTGCCGGCCTTGGCCATCTCCCACAGGCGGTGCACGCCGGTGGTGGTCTCCTCGGAGATACCGCGCACGTCGGCCAGCATCTCGGGATACTTGTCGTGCATCAGCACGGTCAGGTCGCCGCCGTCGTCGAGGATCATGTTCGGAGTCCAGCCGTCAGGCCCGCGCACCGTCTGCTCGATGCACCACCAGAACTCCTCCTCGGACAGGCCCTTCCACGCGAACACCGGGGTGCCGGCCGCTGCGACGCCGGCCGCCGCATGGTCCTGCGTCGAGAAGATGTTGCACGACGACCAGCGCACCGTGGCGCCCAGCGCGGTCAGCGTCTCGATCAGCACGGCGGTCTGGATGGTCATGTGCAGGCAGCCCGCGATGCGCGCGCCGGCCAGCGGCTTGCTCTCGCCGTACTCCTCGCGCAGCGCCATCAGGCCGGGCATCTCGTCCTCGGCCATCAGGATCTCCTTGCGGCCCCACGCGGCCAGGGAGATGTCGGCGACCTTGTAGTCGTGGTCCGAGGTGACGTTGGTGTCGGGCATAGTGGCTCCTGCGCTGCGGCAAACATAAGGATATGTTTATGAGTGCTGCCTAGCACGGCCGGCAGTCGGAAAGGAAGGCCGGATTTCGCCATGCCAGCCGCATCGCGGACCGGGCGCGTCGGCCGGCAAATGCCCTGCTTGTCGATCAGCGGTCCAGCGGGGGGCGCGGGATTACGGGTGGACGCCCGAGGACTGGGACGCGAGAGTGCGGCGCAGAAACGGTGGGGACGCGGCACGCAATGGCAGACATGGCACGACGGATTGGGCTGCGACCGACCACGCTGACAGACCGCTTCCCGCCGCCCGGCGGCCGCTACACCGCGACCGCCCAGGCCCTGCACTGGATCGTCGCCGTCCTGTTCATCGCCCAGGTGGTCATCGCCTGGACCCTCGTGGTGCGTGCCGACGGCGACCCTGGCGCCGCGTTCTGGCTCACCCTGCACAAGTCGATCGGCGTGACCATCCTGGCGCTGGTCGCGATCCGCCTGGCCTGGCGTGCCTCGCATCCCGCGCCGCCGCTGCCGCCGCGCATGCCGCTGTGGGAGAAGATCCTCGCCCGCGTGAACCACTGGGTGCTGTACGCGATCCTGCTCGTCATGCCGATCAGCGGCTACCTGTCCTCCGCCGCGGCAGGACACACCATCCACTACTTCTGGCTGTTCGACCTGCCCAACCTGCCGCAGTCCAAGGAGCTGGCGCACAACGCCATCGTCGTCCACGTCGTCGGGCAGTGGTTCATCTACGCCGCGGTCGTCCTGCACCTGAGCGGCACCGCCTGGAACCTCGTGGTCCGCCGCGACGGCTCGCTGAACCGCATGCTGCCGGAGCAGACCGAGGCCTGATCCCGCCGGGCGCGGACCAGGAAGCAAGCCCGGGCTCTCCCTCCGCTGCCCATTCCGCCGACCCAAGCGGGTCGTCAGAACCTTTGGGCAGCTACGCCCAGACCCGCCAGGGGCGAGCCGCCCCGTGACCGGCCTTGCTTAAGTAAAGCCAGTCCGGGGCGGCTCGCCCTGGCGGAGTTTGAGGCAGAGCCTCAACCTTGCTTCCTGCCGGCTTTCAGGCGCCCCGTGCCCACTCCCGCAGGTCCTGCACCAGCGGCCCGGGGTTCTCCAGCGCGGCGAAGTGCCCGCCGTGCGCCATCCCGGTCCATCGCGACACGTTGAAGCCCTTCTCGGCATATCCCCGCGGCGGCCACGGGTGCAGCGGATCCGGGAACCGCGCGAACGCGGTCGGCACCTCCACCCGGCAGCCCGGCGGCAGCGAGCGCAGCCCGGCCTCCATCGCCGCCGCGTAGAACCGGATCGACGGGTGGAAGGCCCCGGTCATCACGTAGATCATCACCGTGTCGAGCAGCTCCTCGCGGCTGAACACCGCCTCGAACGGACGCTCCGTCAGGTCGGACCAGTCGTGGTAGCGCTCCACGATCCACGCCGCCTGCGCCACCGGCTCCTCGCCCACCGCCCAGGACAGGCTCTGCGGCCGGCTGCCCTGCAGGTGGCGGTAGCCGCCCATGGACTGCTCGATCCCCTGCATCGCCGACGCCCACAGCAGCTCGTCCGGTGTCTCCGGCGCCGCCGCCGGCCTGGGAAACAGCATCGTCAGGTGGATCGACGTGACGTGGTCCGCATGGTGCAGCCCCAGCATCGCGGTCACCAGCGCGCCCCAGTCGCCGCCATGCGCCAGGTAGCGTCCGTAGCCCAGCACCTCGGTCATCAGCCCGTCCAGGAGGTCGGCGCAGCGGCGCTGGTCGATCGTGCGCGCAGGCTTGGCGGAGAAGCCGAAGTTGGGCAGCGACGGGATCACCAGGTCGAACGCGTCGCCTGCGTCGCCGCCATGCCGCGACGGGAACGCCAGCGCCTCGGCCACCTTCCAGAACTCGCGGTGCGACCCCGGCCACCCGTGGGTGAGCAGCAGCGGGCGCCGGCCCCCGGCCTCGCCGACGACGTGCACGAAGTGCAGCTCCACCCCGTCCACCGTGGCCAGGAACTGCGGGAAGCGGTTCAGCCGCTCCACCGCCGCCCGCCAGTCGTACCCGCCGGCCCAGTAGGCGCAGAGCCCTCGGAGGAACGCGGCATCGCAGCCGTAGCGCCAGCCCTCGCCTTCCGGGACGGGGGGAAAGCGGTAGGCACGGACGCGGTCGAGCACGGGCTCGACGGCGTCGGCGGTCCAGTCCACGCGGAAGGGGGTCACGGCGGGCTCCTGCTGGCGGCTCCGTAGAACCGCCCGGGGATCGCCGGAGTTGCCGCCCGGGAAGCAAGGCCAAAGGCTCTGCCTCTGGACTCCGCCAAAGGCTCGCCTTCGGAAACCTCGACGGGCCCTGCAGCACAGCCCCTTGCGTGTGCGGGTCCAGGGGCGCCTGCCCCCGGCGGGTCCCACCTTCAGGCATGGGGCGGAGCCCTGGCCTTCAGCTCACCCCGATCACCACGCCGGTCGCGAACACCAGCGCGCCCCCGAACATCACCTGGAACGTCGCCGACACCCACGGCGTGTCCATGTAGCGCCAGCGTATCCACGAGATCGCCGCCAGCTCGACCACCACGACCACCATCGCGACCGCCAGCGCGGTGCGGAAGTCGTGGATCAGGAACGGCAGCGTGTGTCCGATGCCGCCGAGCGTGGTCATCAGCCCGCAGATCAGGCCGCGCAGCAGCGGCGCACCGCGGCCGGACAGCTTGCCGTCGTCGGACAGCGCCTCGGCGAACCCCATCGAGATGCCGGCGCCGAGCGAGGCCGCCAGCCCGACCAGGAAGGCGTTCCACGGCAGGTGCGTGGCGAAGGCGGCGGCGAACACCGGCGCCAGTGTGGACACCGAGCCGTCCATCAGCCCGACCAGCGCCGGCTGCACGATCTGCAGCACGAAGCGGCGGCGGCCGTTGTCGTCCTCCGCCTCGCGCCGGCCCTCGTCGAGGTGCCTCTCCTCGATGATCCCGGCCATGTGCTCGTGCGAGGCCTCCGCCTCCGCCAGGTCGCCCAGCAGCCGGCGGATCGAGGCGTCCGTGCTCAGCTCCGCCGCCTGTCGGTAGAAGCGGGCGGCCGAGAACTCCATCTCGCGCGCCTGCCTGCGCACGGCGTCGATGCCGAGCGGGCGGAAGTGCGTCACCGGCCTGCGCTGCACGAAGCCGCGCACGTCCTGGCGCCGCACCAGCGGGATGTGCTCGCCGAACCGGGTCACGTACAGGTCGAGCAGCTGGCGGCGGTGCTGGCCTTCCTCGGCGGCCATGTCGTCGAACACCCCCGCGCTGTCTGGGTAATCCGACCGCAGGTTGTCGGCGAAGTCGGCGTAGATGCGCCCGTCCTCCTCCTCGCTGCAGATGGCAAGGGCGAGGATCTCGCGTTCGGTCAGGTCTGTGAAGTTGCGCATGCCGGCAATGTGCCAGCCCTGACAGCTTTTGCAAGTAGAGACGGGAATCTGAGAATGCTTCTCAGATGCGTTCGCGTCCTGACGAAGTAATGGTCGACGTCGTGTCGGGCCGGCTTCAGTGCCGGAAGTGACGCATCCCCGTGAACACCATCGCAAGCCCGGCGGCGTCGGCGGCCGCGATCACCTCGGCGTCGCGCACGGAGCCGCCCGGCTGGATCACCGCGGTGGCGCCGGCGTCGACCGCCGCCTGCAGCCCGTCGGCGAACGGGAAGAAGGCGTCCGACGCCACCACCGAGCCCTGCGTCAGGCGCTCCCCCAGCCCGGCCGCCTGCGCCGCCGCCTCGCCCTTCAGCACCGCGACGCGTGCGGAGTCGACGCGGCTCATCTGCCCGGCGCCGATGCCCACCGTGGCGCCGCCGCGGGCGTAGACGATGGCGTTGGACTTGACGTGCTTGCACACCCGGAACGCGAACAGCAGGTCCGCCAGCTCCGCCGCATCCGGCGCGCGGCGGGTCACGACACGCAGCTCCGCCTCGCCCACCCGCCCGGCGTCGCGCGTCTGCACCAGCAGGCCGCCGGCCAGGCTGCGCAGCATCAGCCCGCCGGTCCCCGGCTGCTGCGCGGCCGGGTCCGGCACGGCGCCGGTCAGCAGCAGGCGCAGCGCGGTCCTGCGCGACAGCACGGCCAGCGCGGCCTCGCTGGCGTCGGGCGCCACGATCACCTCGGTGAAGATCGTGGCGATTCGCGCCGCCGTCTCCTCGTCGAGCGTGCGGTTGAGCGCCACGATGCCGCCGAACGCGGAGGACGGGTCGCAGCGCAGGGCCAGGTCCCAGGCCTGCGGCAGGCTGTGCGCCACCGCCACGCCGCACGGGTTGGCGTGCTTGACGATGACCACGGCGGGCCCTTCGAACTCGGCCACGCACTCGAAGGCGGCGTCGGTGTCGTTGAGGTTGTTGTAGCTGAGCGCCTTGCCCTGCACCTGGCGCGCCGTGGCCACCCCGGGCCGGGCGGGGCCGGCGCCGCCGAGGCCGTAGAACGCGGCCTGCTGGTGCGGATTCTCCCCGTAGCGCATCGGCTGGACGAGAGTGGCCGCGACCGTCAGCCGCGCGGGGAACAGCGTGCCGGACCGCCCGGCGAACCAGGCCGCGATCGCCGCGTCGTAGGCGGCCGTGCGGGCGTAGGCCTGCGCCGCCATCTCGCGCCGCAGCGCCAGGGGGGGGCCGCCGTCCTGGCCGACTGCCTCGATCAGCGCCGCGTACTGCGCCGGCTCGGTGAGCACGAGGACGTGCGCATGGTTCTTCGCCGCGGCGCGAATCAGCGCCGGGCCGCCGATGTCGATCTGCTCCACGCAGTCGTCAAAGCCGGCGCCCGCGGCCACGGTGGTCTCGAACGGGTAGAGGTTGACCACCACGAGGTCGATCGGCGCGATGCCATGTTCTGCGAGCTGCGCCATGTGCGCGGCATCGTCGCGCCGCGCCAGGATGCCGCCGTGGATCTGCGGCACCAGGGTCTTCACCCGCCCGTCGAGCATCTCCGGCACGCCGGTGTGGTCGGACACCTCGACCACGGGGAGGCCGGCCTCGCGCAGGGTGCGCGCCGTGCCGCCGGTGGACAGCAGCTCGACCCCGGCGGCGACAAGCGCCTGCGCCAGGGCCACGAGGCCGGTCTTGTCGGACACGGAGAGCAGGGCGCGTCGGATCGCAACGATGTCTGTCATGGCGGGCGCATAGCCCCGCGGCAGGGCCGTGCGCAAGCGGAACGGCCCCGGCCTGGAAGAAAGCAAGGCCGGGCTCTGCCCGGACCCGCCAGGGCGAGCCGCCCTGGACCGGCTTTCCCCAGGGAAGGCGATCCAAGGGCCCGGCCCTTGGCGGAATTTGAGGCAGAGCCTCGACCTTGCTCAGCGCGCCGCCTGTCGCCAGCTCGGCAGGCTGTCGAGGAAGTCGCCCAGGGTGTTGGTCCAGGCCTCCGCCTGGAAGATCGTGGCATGGCCGTAGCCCTTGCCGCCGCTGTCGAGCAGCACGAACCGCCCGTGCGGCAGGTGCTCCACGGTCGCGCGCGGCTGCGGCAGCGTGTCCGGGTTGACCAGGTCGTCGGCGAAGTTGATCGCCAGCAGCGGCGCCCGGATCCTGCCGACGTCCGGCGCCGGGTCGTAGTCGGCCGAGCTGCGGTAGTCGTACAGCGTGTCGTTGGCGTCGCGCCCCTGGTACTTGGCGATCAGCGAGTCGTACTGCGCCAGCGTCTTCTCCCGGTCCGAGCCTGTGGTTTGCAGCCGGTCGGCGTTGCCCACCATGATCGCGAACAGCGGCGCCGCGAGCTTCGTCCACTGGGTCGGCGGGTGCGCGGGGTCGTACTCCCCGCCGTGGAAGTCGGGGTCGTTCTCGATGGCGTGGATGGCGATCAGCCGCCACAGCAGGTTGCGGCCGCTGATCTGCATCGGCATCGAGGCGACCGGCGCCAGGGCGTCCATCGCGTCCGGGTAGCGCTCGCCCCACAGCCAGGTCTGCATGCCCCCCTGCGAGATGCCGCTCACCAGCTTCAGGTGGGTGATGCCCAGGCCGTCGAGCATGGCGTGCTGCGCCTCGACCTGGTCGATGTAGCCGTAGTGCGGGAAGCGGCCGCGCAGGCCGTCGGACGGCTTGGTGGAGCCGCCGGCACCGATGCCGTCGGCCAGCACCGAGTAGGTGCGGGCTGCGTCGAGCGGCTGCCCCGGGCCGAACAGGTTGTCGGCGAGGCTGGGCTGCAGGAAGTTGCGGGCGTTGCCGGTGGTGCCATGCAGCAGCAGCACGGCGTTGTCGATGCGCCCGTCCGCGTCGCGGTGCGGCGTGCCGACCGCGACGTAGTGCAGGCGCAGCGGCAGGTGCTCGCCGCTGCGGAAGGCGAAGTCCGCGACGTCGACGTCGCCCTCGGCGACCGGCAGCGACGCCGCATGGGCCGCGCAGAGGCCGGCGCCCAGCAGCACCCCGGCCAGCCAAAGTCCCGTCCGCCGTCGCATCGTGCTCTCCCGTCCGTTGCCGATGAAGCAAGCAAGGTTGAGGCTCCGCCTCAAACTCCGCCAGGGGGAGCCCCCCTGGACTGGCTCCCCTTAGAAAGCGCCGGTCCAGGGGCGGCTCGCCCCTGGCGGGTCCGGGCAGAGCCC
>CAXSER010000002.1:0-35631 GCA_964236315.1 uncultured Acetobacteraceae bacterium
GGCGCGGTGGCACAGCGCGGCGGCGCCCGGCACCGCAGCGGCCGCCAGCAGCAGGGTGAACCCGTCGCCGGCCAGCAGGGCCAGCATCAGCACGGCCAGGCAGCACGCCAGCGCCGGCGTCGCCGCAGTCCCGCCCCGCCCGCGCCGCCCCGCGGGCTCTACGCCGCCAAGGCAGCACGCCCCCGCGCCCGCCAGCATCGGCAGCAGGAACAGTCCGGACAGCGGGTCGAGCGACAGCGTGGCGCCGAACCCCGGGAGCCCCACCGGCAGCTTCAGCGACGCCGCCGCCGCCCCGTCCACCAGGAACGCGAGGTCGAGCACTGCGCCCGCCAGGCAGATCCCCGCCACCACCAGGGTCCGCGCACGCGGCGTCACGTGGGGCCCCCACGCGACCGCCGGCAACGCCACCGTCAGCCCGGCCAGGGCGAGGAGGATCAGGAGGCTCAGGGCAGGGCCGGTTGCGCGCTCACCCCTTCACGCTAGCAGCGCCGCCCCCCGCGCGGAAAGCCGCCAAGGCGCCGCACCATCCCTGGGGCCGCGCCATCCCTGGGCGGCTACAGCATCTCCAGTCGCTGCTTGCGGCCCGGAGGCGCGAACACCCGGTCGATTTCCGCCAGATCCTCGGCCGTCAGCACGAGGCGCGCCGCCGCCGCGTTCTCCGCGACGTGCGCCAGCCCCGACGCCTTGGGAATCGACACCACCCCGCCGCCGCGCAGCGACCACGCGATCGCCACCTGCGCCGCACTCGCCCCGTGCCGCCGCGCCACCGCCTGCAGTGCCGGACCGCGCAGCAGCGCGCCGCCCTGGCCCACCGGCGAGTACGCCATCACCGGCACGGCATGCGCCCGGCACCACGGCAGCAGGTCGAACTCGATGCCGCGCGCCTCCGGGTTGTAGAGCACCTGGTTCGACGCGCACCCCGCCTGCGCCAGCGCCGGCATGTCGCTTGCGTCGAAGTTCGACACCCCCCAGCGCAGGATGTGCCCCGCCTCGCGCAACGCCTCGAACCCCGCGACCGTCTCCTCGACCGGCACTCGCCCCCGCCAGTGCAGCAGGTAAAGGTCGATCCGATCCGTCCCCAGCCGCCGCAGGCTGCGCGCGCAGGCCTCCTGCACGCCCCGCCGCGAGGCGTTGGACGGGATCACCTTGGACACCACGAACACCTCGTCCCGCCGGCCGGCGATCGCCTCGCCCACCACCCGCTCGGCGCCGCCGTCGCCATACATCTCGGCCGTGTCGACCAGCGCCATGCCGGCGTCGAGGCCCGCGCGCAGCGCCAGCACCTCGGCAGCGCTGTCGCCGCGCTCGCCCATGCGCCAGGTGCCCTGGCCGACCGGGGGGACGGTCGCGCCGTCGGGGAAACGGATCATGCGGGGTATCCTCGGCTGGAAGGAAGCAAGGTTGAGGCTCTGCCTCAAACTCCGCCAAGGGCTGGGCCCTTGGATCGCCTTCTTAAAGTAACGGGATCAAAGGGTCCTCGGACCCTTTGCGGGTCCGGGCAGAGCCCGGCCTTGCTTCCTACGCCTCCGCCCGCCGCATCAGCCGCAGGAAGTTGCCCCCCCACAGCAGCGCGATCTCCTCCGCCCCGAACCCGCGCCGCACCAGCTCCTCGGTCAGCCCGCCGCTCTGCGAGGCGTCGCCGTAGCCCGGCACGCCGCCGCCGCCGTCGAAGTCCGAGCCGATGCCGACGTGCTCGACGCCCATGCGCCGCACCGCGTACTCGATGTGCTCGCCGAGGTCGGCGACGCCCGACTGGTCGTAGCGCGCCTTCCAGCGCAGGAACGACGGCACCGCGGTGATCTGCACCAGGCCGCCGGTGTCGCGCAGCAGGTCGAGCTGGCTGTCGTCGAGGTTGCGCGGCACGTCGCACAGGGCGCGCACGCAGGAGTGCGTCGCCACCACCGGCACCCGCGACGCCGCGACCGCCTGGCGCATGGAGTCGCGCGAGACGTGCGAGACGTCGACCAGCAGCCCGAGGCGGTTCATCTCCGCGATCGCCTCGCGCCCGAAGCCGGATAGGCCGCCGTGCAGGGTCTCGCCGTCGCCGAGGTCGCCGCGCGGGTTGGAGCTGTCGCACAGCGCGTTGTGGCCGTTGTGGGTGAGCGTCATGTACACGGCACCCGCCGCCCGGAAGCGCGCCAGCAGCGACAGGTCCTCGCCGATCGCCGCACCGTTCTCCACCGCCGGCACCACGGCCAGCACGCCGTCCGCCGAGGCCGCCTCGATCTGCGCGGCGCTGGCGCAGATGCGCGAGGTCACGCCGCCGGCCGTGCCGTGCATGGCGACGATGGTGTCGAGCATCGCCAGGGCGCGCGACGTGGCCGCCGCGTTGCCCTCCGGGGTGCGCGGGCCCTGCGGCACGTAGGCGGCGAAGCAGGCGGCGCGCAGCCCGCCGCGGTGCATCTTCGGCAGGTCGGCGCGCCGTGCGCCGTCGCTGAACGGGTCCGGCCCGGTGGGCCAGGGGATGTCGATGTGGCTGTCCAGCGTCAGCGTGGCGGCATGGATCGCGGCCGCGGCGGCCGAGCCCGGGGCGGCGTCGAGGGAGGGCACGGTGGGAAGATCGTTCATCCCCGGTGAATCGGGACTGCGCGTCGCCGTTGCAAGGTGCTGACGCCGGCGCGGGGGTTTGGTATGGAGGCGCGGACGTCTCCGTAGCTCAGCCGGATAGAGCGCAGGATTCCTAATCCTGAGGCCATGGGTTCGAATCCCGTCGGGGACGCCAGCGCTGCCGTCAGGAACATCCTGTGGTTGCCTCGGCTGGTTGAGCGGCCGGATCTTCCTGGTGCCCGACTGCCAGCCCTTCCAGGTGGAGTGAGCGCAGTCCTGGTGAGTCGCCCGCCCTGTTCCCGGATGAGGCCGCAACCGGGCAATGGGTCAGGGACCGCGCGCCGCAGCAGAGGATTTCCGTAGAACACCTGGAGATGGATCAGACTTGTTGTCTCGTGTACAAGTTGATCTCATCGGGCCGCATCGGCACTACCCTGCGGTTCATGAATCCAGAAAACGCAACCATTTGGATTTTATAGTAGATCAATACAACTAGAGGTTTCAGAGTGTCAGGGGAGATCCTGCCCTTTTGATACAATTCTCGAATTTCGGCATAAAATTTCCTTGGTTGATTGACGGTTCGAGCCAGCGTGTTAATGTCCATCAATCATCAGGGCAGCGCGCCAAGTCGCTGTATTCGGTCAACGGCAGCAGCGGTAGCCTGTTCTGTCGAAGCAGGAAAAATTCCTCTTCCCGGTGGGTGTTGTCGTGTGCGCCAGGCATTCGACATACCTTCAGAGATGACCTGCGTTGCTGGCACGTGCGCGCCACACCGCTAGGCAACGGCCTGCGCGGCACTGCCGCAACAAGGAACATCCATGACCAGCTATGTTGTGAGCGCCGGGCAGACACTTTCGAGTATCCACGCCGGTCCCTACTATGCGCCCGCTCCATCCAAGGCTGTCTTGGGTGACAGCGTGACTGTGCAGAGCGGCGGCACGCTGAACAGTTCGAGCATCGATGGGTATGCAAGCGGCTCAGTGCAGAGTGGTGGCATGACCAACGGATTGACTCTTGATGGAGGTGTTTTCAGTGTGGCAGCCGGTGCCACGATCAACAACACCGCGCTGACCTACTTCCACTACGACAGTGGAAACTACTACTACGACAGCCCCGCGCTGGATGTACGCGGGATCACGAATAATATCACGGTCACGGGTGGCAACCTTGCAGTCGAGGTCGGGGGCAACGCCAACGGCGTTGTCGTGAACTCGGGCGGCTACTACTTTGGAACGAGCCACGGGTCCGCCGCCCTCAACGTATTCGGCACGGCAAGCAACGTCACCGTGCAACAGGGCGTCGCGTTCATTGATGCCGGCGGCACACTCACGGGTGCCACGGTCAGCGGCTCCGGAACCCTGGACGTGGCCGGGTCGGCAACCGGGGTCACAGTCAATTCCGCTGGCTCCCTAATCATCGACGCTGGTGACGTGATCACGGGGGTTATCCTCAATCCCGGCGGCACGAGCACGGTGAGCGGGACCGCGAACAACACCAGCGTCACCGGAGGCACGCAGACCGTCGCGTCCGGTGGCGTCGCGAACTCGACCTCAATCACCCAGGGCGGCGTCGAGAGCCTGCTGCAAGGAGCGACCTCTATCGGTGCCACGGTCGGCGGTGGCGGCAGCGAGAACAACGCGGGGACGACTGTCGGCCTGTCGCTGAACGGCGGCGGCACCCTGACCAACACCGGCACCGCGTCGCAAGGCAGCGGCAACGTCGGTGCTGCTGTCGCCATCGCCAGCGGCGGCACCATCACCAGCAGCGGCACGATTTCCGGCACCGCCTTCGGCGTGTTCAGCGACGCCGGGGCGGCGGCGGCGATCACCAACAGCGGCACCATCAAGGCCGGCAACGCGGTCGGCGTCGCCATCGACTTGAACGGCGGCGGCACGATCACCAACACCGGCACCATCATCGGCGGCACCACCGGGCCGGCGATCACGGGCGTGACCCGCCTGATCCTGGAGCCGGGCCAGATGATCCAGGGCGGCGTGCAGGGCGCGTCGGGCAGCACCCTGGAGCTTGCCGGCAGCAACGGCACCCTGGGCGGCCTGGGGAGCCAGTACACCGGCTTCGCGGCCATCCAGGTGGACCAGGGGCAGACCTGGACGCTGGCCGGCCCCGGCAGCCTCGCCGGCGGTGCCACGCTCGACCTCGGCGCGAACAGCGTCCTCGACGTGGCCGGCACGCTGACAGACGCGGCCGGCGGCACCATCGCCTTCCAGGGCACTTCGGTGCTCTCGCTCGCAGGCAGCCCGACCGGCCTGACCGTGACCGGCTTCGCGGCCCTCGACCAGATCCGGCTGCCCGACATCGCGTTCTCCAGCCTGGACACGATCAGCACGTCTGGCAGCGTGGTCACGATCACCCCGGCGAACGGCGCCAGCGAGGCGATCACCATCACGGGGAGCTCCGGCGAGAACTTCGCCCTGAACAGCGTGGCGGGCGGCGGCTCCGTGCTGACGCTCAAGCCTGTGATCGCGAGCCTTGCGGCCCACCCGGACACCGCCGGCACGCTCGGCGTCGGAAGCATCATCACCTTCGACCTCACGCCCGATGTCGGCCTGACCACCGCCGCCACCGCAGGGCTTCCCACGCTCGGCCTCAGCGACGGCGGCACGGCCGTCTATGACGCGACCGCGTCGAGCAGCACGACCCTGGTGTTCCGCACCGCGGTGACGGGCGGGCAGAACACCACCGACCTCAAGGTCGGCAGCATCTCGTTCGGCAACGCCACGATCGTCGACCAGGTCGGCTCGCCGCTCGACCTCTCGAGCGTCGCCACCCTGGCGGGCAGCGACACCGGCATCGCCATCGTCACGACCCCACCCTCCGCACCGGACACCACCGCGCCGAACGCGCCGGCCGGTCTGGCGCTCGACCCAGCGTCGGACAGCGGCGTGGCAGGCGACGGCATCACCAACGTGGCGACGGCGACCATCACCGGCTCTGCCGAGGCCGGCAGCACGGTCAGGCTCTACGACGGCGGCACCGCCGTGGTCGGCACCGGGGTGGCAGGTGGCACCGGGCTGTTCAGCATCGCGGCGGCGCTGACCGCCGGAGCCAACACCCTGACAGCCACCGCGACCGACGCGGCCGGCAACGTCTCCGGCGTGTCCGCCGCCCTGCCCGTGACGCTCGACACGGCGCTGCCCACGGCGACCGCGATCACGGCCACGCCGTCCGCAGCCGGTCCGCTGGGCACGGGCGCCACCGTGACGTTCACGCTGACGCCCAGCGCGGCTGTCAGCCTCAACCTGACGCAGGGCAGCCCCACGCTCGCCCTCAGCGACGGCGGCGCGGCGGCCTACTCCGCCGCAGCCTCGACCGGAACGTCGCTGGTCTTCCAGGCCACGGTGGCGGCCGGCCAGGGTTCCGCCGACCTCCTGGTGAGCGGGCTCTCCCTCGGGGGCGCCACGATCACGGATGCGGCCGGCAACGTGCTCGACGTGTCCATGGTGCCGTCGCTGGCGGGCAGCAACACCGGCCTTGTCATCGACACCAGCCCGGTGGTGACGCCCTCTCCGGTTCCGGGCGTGACCACCACGGCCGGCGCCAAGGGCGGCACCGTGTTCACCACCGTGGCCAACGCCTCGAACTCGGTGACGGCGACCGCCACCGGCAGCGACGTGGTCAACAGCCTGGGCAGCGACACAGTCCAGGCAGGCGGCGGCTTCGACATCGTCTATGCGTCAGGCCCTGCAGCCACGGTGACGGGCGGCGCGGGCAACCTCGTCTTCGTGGCAGGTGCCGGCAACTACACCGCCGGGGGCGGGGCGGGGGTCGACATCCTCTACGGAGGCAACGGGGCAGATGCGTTGACCGCTGGCGCGGGCAAGGGCGGCATCATCGTCGCAGGCTTCGGCAACACCTCCCTGGTCGGCGGCGCCGGTTCTGCCGCGCTGATGTTCGGCGGCTTCGGGGCCAGCAGCTTCACCGGCAGCACGGGCGGCGGCGACACCATGGTCGGCGGGGCCGGCGCCAACACCTTCAACATGACGAACGGCACCATCGCGTTCGGCGGCCCGAACGGCCCGGACACCTACAACACAGGCTCCGGTTCCACCCTGATCGTCGAGGGCGCAGGCCGGTCGCAGATCAACCTGGGAAGCGGCCTCACCACGGACTTCGGCGGCACCGGGGTCGACAACTACACGATCAAGGAAGGCAGCCTGGGCGTCGCCAACATCGTCGGCTTCAAGGCTGGCGACCACATCATCCTGGCCGGAGGTTTCACCGCCGCCGATGCGTCCAGCGCCGTCTCGACGGCGACGACAGGCTCGTTCGGCACCACCCTGAACCTGTCCGACGGCACAAGGGTGAACCTGTTCGGTGTGAGCATCACCGCCTCGCAGATCATCCTCGGATAGCCATCACCGCCATCGGAAAGGGTCACGGCCAGGGCAGTCGATGAAGCCGCGTAAACTTCGATTAACCTTGGCCGAGTTGCTGCATCCTTGTGACATCAGCACACCACGGTGCTCGAGAGAACGAGTGCCTTGACATGCCATGCTGAACCGCCCTCCCCCATTGGGGACGCCAGTGTTTCTGCCGCCGATATCGTTGACCAGGATCAACAGGCTACTCAGCACTGCTTTCCAGGTACCCCACTGACGGGCCCCTGCGTCTCCGGGTGAGGGGTCGCTCGGCCGCGGCCCGACGGGACCCCACCTGCGACAGCGCCCGCCAACCTGGACCGGAGATCACCGGAAGGCGGCCTGCCCACGCACGCCGGACTCCCGCCCGGCCCGCATGGTGCGTTGCATGCACCCCGCATCGGGAAAGCCCCGCCGACTCACGATGGGCGACTCCCGCTCACGACGCCAAGCCGCGCGTGCCGGCCGGACAGCGTGCGGTGGATGATCGCGCCCAGGGAGGCGCCGATGAGCCACCCCCAGTCGCCGATGTCGAGGATCATGCCGTAGGCGCCCAGCAGGTTCAGGCCGACCGAGATCGTGACGGACACGCCGAGGGCAACGACGGCGGTCGGGTTCCAACCCCCGGAGTAGTAGTAGGCCCGCTCCGGCGCCATCGAGTAGAGGTCGTCCACGACGACGACCTCGTGCCGGACCAGGTAGTAGTCGGCGATCATAATGCCGAACAGCGGCCCGAGCGCCGCGCCGAACACGCTGACGAACAGGGTGACGGCCTGCGGACTCTCCACGAACAGCCAGGGACACACCAGCACCGACAGGATCGAGGCGATCAGCCCGCCCAGCCGGAAGCTGATCCGTTGCGGGTCGAGGTTGGCGATGTCGTAGGCCGGCGAGACGAAGTTCGCCACGATGTTGATGCCCATGGTCGCGACGATGAACGTGACCGACCCCACGACCGCCACGAACGGGTTGCCAATGCCCTGCACGATCAGGATCGGGTCCATGATCGCCCGGCCGAACACCTTCATCGTGCCCGACGTCACGACCACGGTGATGATCGAGAACACCAGGAAGTTGACCGGCAGCCCCAGCAGGTTGCCCCTGCGCATGGCGGCCTCGCTGCTGCCGAAGCGCGCGAAGTCCCCGAAGTTCAGCAGCAGCGCCGAGAAGTAGGCGACGACGAGCATGGCCGCGTTCGCCATCACGCCGATCGTGGCCGTCGTGCTCGCAGGCGGCGCCGCGAGCTGCAGGCCGAGCGCCGAGAAGCCCGCCTCGTGCAGCACCCAGGCCGCCAGGGCGAACATCACGACGTACACCACCGGCCCGCAGAAATCGATGAACCGGCGGATCGTCTCCATGCCGTTGAGGAAGATGACGAGCTGGAAGCCCCACATGAACAGGAAGCTGAACCAGGCGAGCGGCGACAGACCCGCGAAGCCGCCGTGGGTCAGCGCCTCCGCCGACGGCGCCAGCGTCAGCACGAGCACCTGGACCGCCTTGGACGCGAAGTAGGTCTGCACCCCGTACCAGACGATGCCCACGACGCCGCGCACGCTGGCCGCCAAATTCGCCCCCACGACGCCGAACGACAGCCGCGCGACCACCGGGTACGGGATGCCGTTCCTCTGCGACGGCCGCCCGATCAGGTTCATCAGGAAGTAGACGATCGTGATCCCCGCGAGCATCGAGACCAGCACCTGCCAGCCCGTCAGCCCGAGGAAGAACAGGCTTGCCGCGAAGGTGTAGCCGCCCACCGAGTGCACGTCGGACATCCACATGGCGAACAGGCTGAACGCGCCCCACGTCCTGCCCTCCGGCGACGTCGGCGCGAGGTCACGGTTGTACAGCCTCGGGTGGGCACCCGCGACGGCAAGGGTCGCGGCCTCGTCCGTGCCTGACGTCATCGGCCCGCTCCCCGCACAGGGTCGTCCGCGCCGGGGCGGGTCACGTCCGCGGCTGGAACGGCAGCCCCAGCATCGCCGGGCGGTGCAGCCGGATCAGGCGCACGTCGCGCGAGATCAGCACGAGCACCACCACGGTGCCGATGTAGGGCAGCGCAGACAGCAGCGCCGAGGGGATCGGGATGCCCAGCGCCTGCACGTACAGCGACAGGTACATCAGCGCCCCGAAGAACCACGCGCCCACCAGCAGCCAACCCGGCCGCCACGCCGAGAACGTCACCAGTGCCACCGCCACCCAGCCGCGACCCGCCGTCAGGTCCTGCGCCCACAGCGGCGTGTAGGCCAGCGACATGTAAGCTCCCGCCAACCCCGCCATCGCGCCGCCGAACAGCACGGCCGCGTAGCGGATCGGCACCACCGGGTAGCCCAGCGAGTGCGCCGCGTCGTGCGAGTCCCCGACCGCGCGCAGCACCAGCCCCGCATGCGTGCGCCGGATCGCCCACGCCACCGCCGCCAGGATCGCCAGCGCCGCATAGACCAGCACGTCGTGGCCGAACAGCACCGGCCCGGCCAGCGGCAGGCCCGAGAGCCCCGGGATCCGCAGCCTCGGCAGCGTCGGCGCCGCGATCCCCACGTAGCCCGCGCCCAGCAGCGCGCTGAACCCGCGCCCGAAGATCGTCAGCGCCAGGCCCGTCGCCGTCTGGTTCGCCTGCAGCGTCAGCGTCAGCACGCCGAACAGCAGCGCCAGCGCCATCCCCGCCACCAGCGCCGCCACCAGGCCCAGCGTTGTCGACCCCGTCGTCTCGGCCGTGGCGAAGCCGGCGATCGCCCCGGCCAGCATCATCCCCTCCACGCCGAGGTTGAGCACCCCGGCCTTCTCCACCACCAGCTCGCCCGTCGCCGCCAGCAGCAGCGGCGTGGACGCGGCCAGGATGCTCACCAGGGCGCTGACGACGATCTGCTCCATCACGCCCATCCCCGGGAACAAGCGAAAAGAAAGCAAGGCCGGGCTCTGCCCGGACCCGCCAGGGGCGAGCCGCCCCTGGACCGGCATGACTTAGGGAAGGCAATCCGGGGGGCCGACCCCTGGCGGAGCCTCGACGTTGCCGTCATGCCGTGCCCCGCACCGCCGGCCGCCAGGCGATCCTGTGGTGCAGCAGCACGTCGCAGCCCAGCAGGCAGAACAGCAGGATGCCCTGGAAGATGCCCGTCACCGCGTTGGGCAGCCCGAGCTGGATCTGCGCCGCGTCCCCCCCGAGATACGACAGCGCCAGCAGCAGCCCCGCCGGGATGGCGCCAAGCGGGTTCAGCCGCCCGAGGAACGCCACGATGATCGCCGCGAACCCGTAGCCCGGCGAGATCGACGTCGTGAGCTGCCCGATCGTCCCCGTCACCTCCAGCATCCCCGCCAGCCCCGCCAGCCCGCCGCTGATCATCATCGCCGCCCACACCAGCCGCGGCTCGCTGAACCCCGCGAAGCGCGCGGCCCGCGGCGCCTGCCCCAGCACGCGCAGCTGGAACCCCAGCAGCGAGCGCTCCAGCATCAGCCACACCCCGACCGCGACCAGCGGCGCCAGCACCACGCCGATGTGCACGCTGGTGCCGTCGATCAGCTTCGGCGCCTCGGCCGCGTCGGGGAACAGCGCGGTCTGTGGGAAGCCGAACCCCTCGGGATCGCGCCACGGCCCGGTCACCAGGTAGATCAGCAGGTACTGCGTGATGTAGGTCAGCATCAGGCTGGTGAGGATCTCGTTGGCGTTGAATCGCACCCGCAGCCACGCGACCAGCCCGCCTGCCACCATGCCGCCGAGCACGCCCGCCGCCATCAGCACCGGCAGCATCACCCAGACCGGCGCGTCCGGCAGCGCCAGCGCCACGCCGCCGCTGACGATCGCGCCAAGGGTGAACTGCCCCTCGGTGCCGATGTTCCACACCCTCGCGCGGTAGGCGAGCGACAGGCCCACGCCCATCATGACCAGCGGCGCCGCCTTCACCACCAGCGCCTCCAGCCCGCCCGGCGCCAGCAGCGGCGACACCAGGAACACGTAGACCGTGCCGAACGGCGACCGCCCCATGGCCGCGAAGATCAGCGCCGAGGCCAGCGTGGTCAGCACCAGCGCCAGCACCGGCGAGCCCACCCGCCAGAACCGGGACTCCGCCCCGCGCGGCTCAATCCTGAACATGCGACCCTCCCGGGGCTGCCATGGACTCGTACGGCGCGAAGAACAGGAAGCGTGTTCTTTCTTGAAAGAAAGAACCAAAGAACTTTTGCCGATAAGGGTTCGAAACACAACGGGCATCAGTGAGCTTATTAGCAGGGTCTTTTCGCTTCTTTTCCTCCAGAAAAAGAAGACGCTTGCCTTGCTCCGGCACCCTACGCATGCGCCGTCGCCGGCGACGTGCCGCCCATAAGCCGCCCGATCGCCTCGACCGTCGCCGCCCGTGCGGGCATGGGCTCGGACATCCGCCCGCCGGCGATCACCGCGATGCGATCCGCGAGCACGAGGATCTCGTCGAGGTCCTGCGAGATGATCACCACCGCCGCCCCCGTTCCCGCCAGCGCCATGATCGCCTCGTGGATCGCGAGCGCGGCTCCCGCGTCCACGCCCCAGGTCGGCTGGTTGATCACCAGCACCGCCGGGTCCTGCATCACCTCGCGCCCGACCAGGAACTTCTGCAGGTTGCCGCCGGACAGCGAACGCGCCTGCGCCGCCGGCCCGGTGGTGCGCACGTCGAAGCCGTCGATGATGCGCTGCGCGAACGCGTCGGTGCGGGCCCGGTCGATGAAGCCGAACCGCAGCAGCGACGCGCGCAGGAAGCCCGACAGCAACGCGTTGTCCGACAGCGACATGGACACCACCGCGCCGTGCCCGTTGCGCTCCTCCGGCACGAAGCAGCCGCGCAGCCGGCGGCGCTCGATCGGCCCCATGTGCCCGGCGGCCACCCCCGCGATCATCACCGTCTCCGGCCGCCCCGCCAGGATTTCGCCCGACAGCGCGTCCATCAGCTCCGCCTGTCCGTTGCCCGCGATGCCTGCGAGCCCGAGGATCTCGCCCCCGGCCAGGCTGAGCGAGATGTCGTGCAGGTCGGTGCCGAACTGGCTGGGCGAGCGCACGGTCAGGCGATTCAGCACGAGCTGCGCCGGCGCGCTGCTCGCGGCGGCCGGACGCGGCGTGGGCGTGCGCAGTTCGGCGCTGATCATGATCTCCGCCAGCTCCTTGACCGTGCGCTCCGCCGGCACGACGCGCGCCACGTTGCGCCCGAGCCGCATGATGGTCGCCGCGGAGCACAGCGCGCGCACTTCCTCGAGCTTGTGGCTGATGTAGAGGATCGAGCAGCCTTCCGCCGCCAGCCGGCGCAGGGTGACGAACAGCCGCGCGACCTCCTGCGGCGTCAGCACCGAGGTCGGCTCGTCCATGATCAGCAGCCGCGGCGACTGCAGCAGGCAGCGCACGATCTCGACGCGCTGCCGCTCGCCTACGGAGAGGTCGTGCACGAGCCGGTCCGGGTCGAGCGGCAGGCCGTACTCGGTGGAGATCGCGACGATGCGGTCGCGCAGGCCCTCGCGCTCGCTGGCAGTGCCGAGGCCGAGGGCGATGTTCTCCGCGACCGTCAGCGCCTCGAACAGGGAGAAGTGCTGGAACACCATCCCCACGCCGAGCTGCTGCGCCTGCCCCGGCGAGCCGATGGCCACCTCCTGCCCGTCCCAGACGATGCGCCCGGCGTTGGGCTTGACCAGCCCGTAGATGATCTTGACCAGCGTGCTCTTGCCGGCGCCGTTCTCGCCCAGCAGCGCGTGGATCTGGTTGCGTCCGATCGTCAGCGACACGCCGTCGTTGGCAAGGCAGCCCGGGTACTGCTTGGTGATCCCCTCCATGCACAGCAGCGGCACGGCGGCCGTCGCGCCGGCGCCGGGCGGCGCCTCGGTGCGCGCCGTCCCCGCCGCGACCTGCCCCGCGCCCGTCCCCACGCTCAGGTCAGCTTGCCGTCGATGCCCTGCACCAGCCACTGCATGGACGACAGCGCGCCGTCGTCCATGCTGCTGCCCGCCGCGACCTTCACCGCTCCGGCCTGGTCGGTCAGCGGCCCGGCGAACACCGGGTTCTTCCCCGCGGCAATGGCCGCCTGCGTATCGGTGGCCAGCGCCGCCACGTCAGGCGGCATGTTGGCGAACGGCGCCATGGCGAGCAGCCCGCTGTCGAAGCCGCCCCAGGTGTCCGTGCTCTTCCAGGTGCCCGCCAGCACCTCGCCGATGCGCCGGATGTAGTACGGCGCCCACACGTCGGTGGACGCGGTCAGCTGGTCGCCCGGCGCGAACTTCGCCATGTCCGTGGACTGGCCGAATGCCTTGACGCCGCGGCTGGCGGCGGCCTGCAGCGGGGCAGGGGAGTCGGTGTGCTGGGTGATGATGTCGCACCCCTGGTCGATCAGCGCCTTGGCCGCGTCGCCCTCCTTCGGCGCGTCGTACCAGGAGTTCACCATGATGAACTTCAGCCGCGCCTTCGGGTTGACCGACTGCATGCCGAGCATGAAGGCGTTCAGCCCCTGCACGACCTCGGGTACCGGCAGCGAGCCCACGTAGCCCGCCAGCCCCGCCTTGCTAAGCCGCCCCGCGATCACGCCCTGCACGTAGCGCGCCTGGTAGAAACGGATGTTGTAGGTGGCGAGGTTCGCGTCGCGCTTGTAGCCCGTTGCGTGCTCGAAGAAGACCTTGGGATTTCGTTTCGCCGCCCTGACGACATAGTTCATGTAGCCGAACGAGGTGGCGAAGATCAGCCTGTGCCCGGATGCGGCGAGGTCATTCATCACCTTCTCGGAGTCCGGCCCCTCCGGCACGCTCTCGACGAAGGTGGTCCTGATCGCGTCGCCGTATTGCGCCTCGCAGGCCTTGCGCGCCGTGTCGTGCTGGTAGGTCCAGCCGAAGTCGCCCACCGGCCCGAGGTAGACGAAGCCCACCTTGAGCGGCTCGGCCGCGAAGGCCGTACGGGCGAGCGCCGGCAGGGCGGACAGGGCTGCGCCTGTTCCAAGGAGACGGGCGAAGTCGCGGCGCTGCATGGGCGTTCTCCGGTCACGGCAAGGACTGCTGCAGCCGACAGTTACGCAACTCGTGTGCCAACCCTAACGAAAACGTGTCGCGGCCGTTCTCCACGCGCGCCGGGCGGCGGCGATTGCGTCTGTCGCCCGCATCCGGTCCACTGCGCGATAGACCTCTTCACCGGCGGCAGGGAGCGCGCGCGACGCATGGACCCGGATCTCGACGCGCGCCGCCTCCGGCTTGCCTTCGCCGTCGCCGCCCGGGCCCGCGCGGAGGGCAACCACCCGTTCGGCGCCGTTCTCGTGGGCCCAGACGGCGCGGTCTGGCTCGAACAGGGCAACGGGTTTGCCACCCACGGTGGCGACATGACCGCGCATGCGGAGCTTCTGCTCGCGGGCGCGGCGTCGCGCCGGTTCGGGACGGCGCGGCTGCGCGAGTGCACGCTGTACGTGTCGGCCGAACCGTGCGCGATGTGCGCGGGCGCGATCTACTGGGCCGGTATCGGTCGCGTGGTGTTCGGGCAGTCAGAGCGCGACCTGAAGCGCCAGACGGGCGACCATGCCGAGAACCCGACGCTGGACCTGCCGTGCCGCGTGGTGTTCGAGGCGGGGCAGCGCCGCGTGGACGTGGTCGGACCGCTGCTGGAGGAAGAGGCCGCGCGGCTGCAGGACGGGTTCTGGGTACCACCGATCTGACGCGGCCGCGATGATGGTGCAGACCGGCCCACCGCACGCGCTGCCACGACGGACGGGCACACGGGACGCAACCGGCGTGGAAGCTGCCTTGTGAGGCATGACAAGCAGAAAGGACGTTCTTTCTTGAAAGAAAGAACCAAGGAGCTTTGACCATAATGAAGCGGAGCCGTCTCGGGACGTCGTGATCCTGAGGGGCAAAGTCTTTCTGCTTCTTTATTCTTCAGAAAAAAAGTGTCTTGCCTTCCTCCGGAGGCCGCAGCCCCTGACGGTCCCTAGCTGTGACCGGACGTCGCGCAGCGGGCGCGGATGGCCTCGGGTGTCGATGCCCCGGACGCGGGCGGGGTGCTGCTGGTTCCCACCGGCCCTGCGCCGGCCTCTGCCGCCAGCACCACGTCGGACCGCGCCAAGGCACGCTCTTCAGACGGCGTCAGGGGCCTGCCGGTGACACCCGGGGCCGCTGCCAGCGAGCGGCAGACCGCGTCATCCTGCCGCCCCGCCGAGGTGTCCGGCGGCGGGGGGGCGGGGAACGTGCAGCCGGCCAAGCCGGCCGCGACCAGGAACGCCCCGAGCAGGTGACCCGCCCGGGCGGTAGGCCTCGCCTCGATCGGCGAAGGCCGCACCCGCGTCAGCGGCCACCTCCGCCGGCCGCGGCGCGATCCGGCTGGTTGCCGTTCTCCGTGCCGGGCGGCTGCTTATCGGCCTTCGCCTCGGCCTCCGCGCTGGGCCGCACCTTCGGCGCATGCCTGCCCCTGGTTCCCAGGACGGGGTCGCGCGTGACCGCATGCCCGGCGGTCTGGGCACATGCCAGCCCCAAGCTGCAGCCGAGCGCCAGAACGGTGGCAAGCAGGAGTTTCACGGACATCCTGGATGATCCTTTGGACAGAGAAGTGGCGCCTGCCAGGGGGCTTCCGCACCGCCGGGGCCCGCGTTACCGGCCACGCCAGGGGCAGCAACGACGTGGGCGGCGCCGAGTTGCACCAACGCCGGTGCCGTGCCTGCGCGCCGCCTCGATCCGGGTCAGGCGTGCGGTCACAGGTGGTAGCCGACCTCGACGAACACGGACTTCTGCTCGGTGCCGGGGACGAAGGAGGGAACATCACCGAACTTGTTGTGCCAGTACTCGAAGCCCACGCCCGCCTCGATCTTCTTCGGCGTGTAGCCGAGCAGCTGCCCGACATCGACCATCAGCTTCGGGTGCAGCAGGATCTCAACCCCGTGATTGAAGTCGGCGGTGGCGCCGGAGCCCTTCGGCGTGATCAGGTTGGCGAAGCCGGTGAAGTTCAGCGGGATGTTGCCGATCGCGAACGGATAGGCGAACGCCGTCTCGACCGTGAATGCGGGGTTGAAGTTCGTGCTGTTGCCGTTCGGCAGGAAGCCGTTGGTGTTGAACTCCTTCGACACACCAAGCGTGATGTTGAGGAAACCGCGCGGCAGGTTGATCGAGAACTGCGGTCCGGCGGTGAGCAGCCTCTTGTAGGACGCGAACTGGTCGTTCTGCGTGTCGAAGTCGAAGCCGGCCAGCAGGCCCACGTCGCGGATCGGGCCGAACGAGAACATCTTGCTGCCGGTGACCTTGTTGCCGCTGACCACGGAACGGAACACCGCGTACACTTCGGCGGAGTCGGAGTCGGCGCGGCCGAATACGGTGTTGGCCGGGTCGCCGCGGTGGTCGAAGTCCTCGAAGTCGATGCTCGCGAAGTTGGAGCCGTAGGTCCAGCCGTTCGCGTAGGAGATGTTGCCGGCAACCTCGTTCGTGTCCTTGGCGTAGCCCGGCTGCTTGTTCTCCGGCACCTCGCGGATGCTGAGGTAGGTGTCCTGGTAGTCGATACCCCAAGCGAACGATCGGCAGGGCGCCAGCGCCAGCAGTCCGACCGCGGCGGCAACCCTGGTTGTCCGGGCAAGTGTCATCGGCATGCTGCTCCGAGGAAGGCTGCTTGATTGCGGAGAAGCAACAGCAAGCGCCATGCCAGGAACGTGGATGCCGTCGCGCCGGCGTCACGCGACGCCGGCGCCCGCACCGGGCGCGTCACCCCGGCAACGCGGTCGCGACGCAGGGCGGCTCGACGACGAACCCGGCCCGCCCGCACCGCCGCCGCCCCGGTCGTCCCGCGGGGACCGGCGCACTGCTGCCTGTTTTCGCGTCATCTGCACGCCGTCCGTAACAATCATCGCCGCAGGTCCCGCCGGCGGGCCGCGGCATCCGATCGAGGCCTATCCGGAACGGTTCCGTGCCGCCTCACCCTGAGGCGAGCTGCCTGGCCGCCCTGCCGTGCCGGTCCATCAGCGCCTCGAGGTCCAGCCCGGGGATGCGCCCGTCCTCCACGATCCAGCGCCCGGCCACCATCACCCGGTCGGCGCGCGACGCGCCGCACAGCACCAGCGCTGCCAGCGGATCGCCCGCGCCGGAGAACCGCAACTCGTCGAGCGTGAACAGCGCGAGGTCCGCGGCCGCGCCCACCGCGATGCGCCCCAGCTCCGGCCGCTCGAGGCAGTCCGCCGACCCCTGCGTCGCCCAGCGCAGCGCGTCCAGGTGCCCGACCGCCTCCACCCCGTTCGCCCCGCGTTGCAGCAGGAAGCCGGCGCGCACCTCCTGCATCAGGTTCGACGCGTCGTTGGACGCCGACCCGTCCACCCCCAGCCCGACCGGGACGCCGGCCGCCTCCAGCGCGCAGACCGGGCAGGTGCCGGACGCGAGCAGCTGGTTGGAGCAGGGGCAGTGCGTGACTCCCACCCGCGCGCGCCCCAGCCGCTCGATCTCCGGCTGCGAGAAGTGGATGCCGTGCGCCAGCCAGGTGCCCGGCCGCAGCCAACCGCACTGCTCCAGGTAGTCGAGCGGCGTGCAGCCGAACTGCGCCTGGCAGAACGCGGCCTCGTCCGCGGTCTCGGCGAGGTGCGTGTGCAGCCGCACGCCGCGCCGCTCCGCCAGCACCGCGGTCTCGCGCATCAGCCGCGTGGTGACGGAGAACGGCGAGCACGGCGCCAGCGCGACCTGCAGCATCGCGTGCGGGGCGGGGTCGTGCAGCCGGTCGATCAGCCGCGCGCTGCTGTCCAGGATCGTGTCGGCGTCCTGCACCACGCTGTCGGGCGGCAGGCCGCCGTCACGCTGCGACAGGTCCATCGAGCCGCGCGTCAGCACGGCGCGCATTCCCAGCCGGGCGGCGGCCGCCGCCTCGATGTCGATCGCGTCCTCCAGCCCCGCGGGGAACACGTAGTGGTGGTCGGTCGTGGTGGTGCAGCCCGACAGCAGCAGCTCGGCCAGTGCGATCGTCACCGCCGCGTCCAGCGCCCGGGGCGTGAGCCGCGCCCACACCGGGTAGAGCGCCTGCAGCCAGCCGAACAGCGTGCGGTCCATCGCCGCCGGCAGGCAGCGGGTCAGCGTCTGGAAGAAGTGGTGGTGCGTGTTGACCAGCCCCGGCAGCACGACGTGGCGGCTGGCGTCCCAGGCCGCCGCGGGCCGCGCGGGCGCCCCGCCGGCCGGCACCAGCTCGACGATGCGCCCGTCCTGCACGACGATGCCGCCCGCAGCGTCGCCCAGCACGGCGAGAGGGCTGCGGAGCCACAACGGGGCGGATTGTCGCGTCATCCGTCCATGGCATGACGTTTGCGTGAAAGGCGCAAGCGCAAAGACGCAGGCGCAGGGACGCAAGCGCGAACAGGAGGGCCCCCGTGCCGCAGCCGACGCTGTCAGACGCCACGCCCGCGCCGCTCCGCCTGGTCATCCTGGCCATCCAGCACGTCCTGGTGATGTACGCGGGCGCGGTCGCGGTGCCGCTGATCCTGGGCGCCGCCCTGAAGCTGCCGCGCGAGCAGGTGGCGCTGCTGATCAACGCCGACCTGTTCGCCTGCGGCATCGCGACCTTCATCCAGGCCTACGGCGTGGGCCCGGTGGGCATCCGCCTGCCGGTGATGATGGGCGTGACCTTCGCCTCGCTCTCACCGATGCTGGTGATGGCCGCCAACCCGGCGCTGGGCCTGCCGGCGATCTTCGGCTCGGTGATCGCGGCCGGGGTGTTCGGCATCGTCGTCGCCCCGTTCATCAGCCGCCTGCTGCGCTTCTTCCCCGCCGTGGTGACCGGCTCGATCATCACCGTGATCGGCATCACCCTGATGCGCGTGGGCATCAACTGGATCGGCGGCGGCCGCGCCACCGCGCCCGACTTCGGCGCCCCCGGCTACCTGGGCATCGCCGCCCTGGTACTGGCGATCATCCTGCTGCTGCTGCGCTTCGGCACCGGCTTCGTGCGCAACACCGCCGTGCTGATCGGCATCGTCGCCGGCTACCTGCTCACCCTCGCGCTGGGCTGGGGCGGCCTGTCCGGGCTGGAGGCGCAGCCCTGGTTCGCGATCGTCACCCCGCTGCAGTTCGGCATCCCCCGCTTCGACCCGGTGGCCTGCCTGTCGATGTGCCTCGTGATGGTGGTCATCATGATCGAGAGCACGGGGATGTTCCTGGCCCTAGGCACCATGGTCGGCAGGCCGGTGACGCAGGACGACTTGGCGCGCGGCCTGCGCGCGGACGGCGTCGGCACGCTGATCGGCGGCCTGTTCAACACCTTTCCCTACACCTCGTTCTCCCAGAACGTCGGCCTCGTCGGCGTGACAGGCGTGACCAGCCCGATGGTGTGCGTGGTCGGCGGCGTGGTGATGCTGCTGCTCGGCCTGCTGCCCAGGCTCGCGTTCATCGCCGCCTCCGTGCCGCAGTGCGTGCTGGGCGGCGCGGGCGTCGTGATGTTCGGCATGGTGGCGGCCACCGGCATCCGCATCCTGGCGAGCGTCGACTACGAGCGCCACCGCGGCAACGTGTTCGTCGTCGCCGTGTCGATCGGCTTCGGCATGATCCCGCTGGTGGCGCCGACGCTGTTCCGCTCCGCTCCGGAGTTCCTCAGGACGGTGCTGGACAGCGGCATCCTGCTGGCCTCCGTGGTGGCCGTGGCGCTCAACGTGTTCTTCAACCCCGGCGGGCTGGCCGCGGACGGGCACGCCCCCCCGCTGGTCATCGCCGACCATGCCTGACGCGAAGGAGGCCGCCCGATGCCGCTGATCAGCCACACCTACGGCAAGGCCCGCGTGCGGGTCATGCGCATCCACCGCGACGGCGAGCACAACGAGGTGCGCGAGACCGGCGTGCAGATGATGCTCGACGGCGATTTTTCCGCCTCGTTCACCGACGGCGACAACCGCCGCGTGATCGCCACCGACACCATCAAGAACATCGCCTACATCGTGGCGCGCGAGAACCTGTCCGCCTCCGTCGAGACCTACGGGCAGGCGATCGCCGAGCGGTTCCTGCAGCGCTACGACCAGGTGACGAAGGCGACGGTGTCGCTGCACGAGACGCGCTGGACCCGTGCCAGCTTCGGCGGCCAGCCGCACCCGCACAGCTTCGTGCTCGACGCCAACGGCAGGCCCACCGTCACGGTCGTGGCCGCGCGCGGCAAGGCGCCCTTTGTCACCTCGGGGATTGCCGGCTACACCTTCCTGAAATCCACCGGCTCCGGCTGGGTGGACTTCGTGATGGACGACTACACGACCCTGCCGCCGACCACGGACCGCATCGCCGCCACCGCGATGGATGCGCAATGGACATGGCTCACGCCGCCCGCGGACTACGAGGCGACCAACACCCGCGTGCTGTCGACGATGCTGGAGGTGTTCGCCACCACCTACAGCCGCGGCGTGCAGGACAGCCTGTTCCGCATGGGCGAGGCGGCGCTGGCCGCGGTGGCGGAGCTGGCGACGGTGCGCATGGCCTGCCCGAACAAGCACTACCTGCCGACGCGGCTGGAGCCGTTCGGCCTGTCCTCGGACAACACGGTGTTCATCGCCACCGACGAGCCGCACGGCCAAATCGAATGCCTCGTCGGCCGCTAGCGACGCCGGCCGGCAGGGCAGGGCGGCAGCCCCCGCCCGCGCGCCGCGCCTAGCCCGTGGACCTGCCGGGGATCCGGGCCGTCGCGCGCCCCCGCGCCCGCGACGAGCTGCCCGACGCCGCCGAGGGCGCCGCGTTTCTCGCCGGCGGCACCTGGCTGTTCTCCGAGCCGCAGCCGGGCCTGCGCACGCTGGTCGACCTCGCGGGCCTGGGCTGGCCGGCGCTGGAGGCCAGCCCGGCCGGGCTGCGCATCGGCGCCACCTGCACGCTGGCGGCGCTCGAGGCCTTCGAGGCTCCCCCCGACTGGGTCGCCGCCCCGCTGTTCGCCGCATGCTGCCGGTCGCTGCTGGGCTCGTTCAAGGTCAAGGCCGCGGCCACCGTGGGCGGCAACGTCTGCCTCGCCCTGCCGGCCGCGCCGATGCTGGCCCTGACCGTGGCGCTGGACGGCGTGGCGCGTCTGTGGCGCCCGGACGACGCGGAACGTAGCGTGCCCATGGCCGCCTTCGCCACCGGCGCGCAGCGCACCGTGCTGCGGGCGGGCGGGCTGCTGCGCTGCATCGACCTGCCGGCCACGGCGCTGCGTCGGCGCGGGGCCATGCGCCAGGTCTCGCTCACGGCGCACGGCCGCTCCGCCGCCCTGCTGGTGGCGACCGCCGGGCCGGACGGCTTCGCGCTCACGATCACCGCCTCCACCGTGCGCCCGGTGCACGCGTCCTGGCCGACGCCGCCCTCGCCCGCCGCGCTGGACGACTGCGTCGCGGCCATCGCCCCGGAGCTGTGGTTCGACGACGTCCATGGCGCCCCGGCCTGGCGACGCCACATGACGCGACGTCTGGCCGCGGAGCTGCACGGGGAGCTGCTTGGATGATCGTTCTGAACGTCAACGGGATCGCCCAGCCCTGCGACCCCGCGCCCGGCCAGTGCCTGCGCACCCAGCTCCGCGCCCTCGGCTGGTTCGGCGTCAAGAAGGGCTGCGACTCCGGCGACTGCGGCGCCTGCACCGTGCTGCTCGACGGCCAGGCCGTGCAGAGCTGCCTCGTCCCCGCCTTCCGGGCGGAGGGCCGAGCCGTCACCACGATCGAGGGGCTTGCCGCCCCGGACGGCGCCCTGCACCCCCTGCAGCAGGGCTTCCTCGACGCCCAGGGCTTCCAGTGCGGCTTCTGCACCGCGGGCATGGTGCTGACCGCCGCCGGCCTGACGCCCGGGCAGGCCGGCGACCTGCCGCGCGCCATGAAGAGCAACCTGTGCCGCTGCACCGGCTACCGCGCGATCGGGGACGCAATCGCCGGCGAACGCCACGTCAGCGTGCTGCCCGGCAGCAATGCGGCCCCCGACGCCGAGGCCGTCGTCACCGGCGCCGCGCGCTACACGCTGGACGTGGACGTCTCCGGCCTGCTGCACATGAAGCTGCTGCGCTCGCCCCACGCCCACGCCCGCATCCTCGCGATCGACCACGCCGCCGCCCTGGCCTTGCCCGGCGTGGTCGCCGTGTTCACCCACGAGGACGCGCCGTCGCGGCTGTACTCCACTGCCCGCCACGAGGACTATCGCGCCAATCCCGACGACACCCGCCTGCTCGACGACGTGGTGCGCTTCGTGGGCCAGCGCGTGGCCGCCGTGGTCGCCGACACCGAGGCCGCCGCGGAGGCCGGCTGCCGCGCCCTTGCCGTGCGCTACGAGGTCCTGCCCGCCGTGTTCGACCCCGGGGCCGCGATGGCCCCCGGCGCCCCCGTGCTGCACGACAAGCCCGCCAGCCGCATCGCCGACCCCGCGCGCAACATCGTCGCCACCGTGCACGGCCGCACCGGCGACGTGGACGCGGGCTTCGCCGCCGCCGACCGCGTGGCCGAGATCACCTGCGACCTGCAGCGCGTGCAGCACGCCGCGATGGAGACCCACTGCGCGATCGCCTGGATGGACGGCGGCCGCCTCGTGGTGCGCAGCTCGACGCAGGTGCCGTTCCTGGTGCGCCAGGGCCTGGCTGACCTGTTCGGCCTGTCGCCGAACCATGTCCGCGTGCTGTGCGGCCGCGTCGGCGGCGGCTTCGGCGGCAAGCAGGAGATGCTGGTCGAGGACATCGTCGCTCTTGCCGCCCTGCGCCTGCACCGCCCCGTCAGGCTGGAGCTGACCCGCGCCGAGCAGTTCCTCGCCACCACCACGCGCCACCCGATGCGCGTGCACGTCCGCGCCGGCGCCACGAACGAGGGCACGCTGACGGCATTGCAGGTCGACGTGGTGTCCAACGGCGGCGCCTACGGCAACCACACCCCCGCCGTGCTCGACCATTCCTGCGCCGAGCTGATGAACCTCTACCGCTGCCCCAACACCCGCGTCGACGCGGTGGCCGCCTACACCAACACGGTGCCCGCCGGCGCCTTCCGCGGCTACGGCCTCGGCCAGACCCTGTTCGCCCTGGAGCAGGCGATCGACGCCCTGGCGCGCGGCCTCGGCATCGACCCGTTCGCGTTCCGCCGCCGCAACATGGTACGCCCGACCGGCCACCTGGCCTCGCCGCACGCCACGCTGGACGACATCGAGTTCGGCTCCTACGGCCTCGACCAGTGCCTCGACCTGGTCGAGGCCGCGCTGGCCGCCGACCCCGGCGCCCCCGCGCCCGACGGTCCCGGCTGGCGCGTGGGCCAGGGCGTGGCGATGGCGATGCTGGCGACCTCGCCCCCCTTCGGCCACCGGGCGGAGTCCCGCCTGTTCCTCGCGGCCGACGGCGGCTTCGACCTGCTGGTGGGCTCGGCCGAGTTCGGCAACGGCACCTCGACCACCCACTGCGCCGTCGCCGCCGAGGTCCTCGGCACCACCCCCGCGCGCATCCGCCTGCAGCGCTCGGACACCGACCTCGTGGGCCACGACACCGGCGCGTTCGGCAGCACCGGCACGATGGTCGCCGCCCGCGCGACCGAGGTGGCCGCCCTTGCCTTGCGCGAGCGCATCCTCGACGCCGCCGCCGCGCTGTCCGGCCTCCCCGCGTCGGAATGCCGGCTGATCGAGGGCGCGGTGCTCTGCGGCAACCGCGCGGTCCCGCTGGGCGAGCTGCCCGGTGCCGGGGCGGGCCTCGCGGTGATGCGCAAGGCGGACGCCACGCCGCGCTCGCTGTCGTTCAACGTGCACGCCGTCCGCCTGGCGGTGAACCGCGACACCGGCGCGATCCTCGTCCTGCGCAGCGTCCACGCCGCCGACGCCGGCCGCGTGATGAACCCGATGCAGCTGCGCGGCCAGGTCGAGGGCGGGGTCGCGCAGGCCCTGGGCGCCACGCTGCACGAGGTCGTGCGCATCGGCGAGGACGGCGCGGTCGGCAACCCGGCGTTCCGGAACTACCACATCCCCGCGTGGGCCGACGTGCCGCGCACCGAGGTGCTGTTCGCCGACACGCACGACCGCTTCGGGCCGATGGGCGCGAAATCCATGAGCGAGAGCCCGTTCAACCCGGTCGGTGCCGCGGTCGCCAATGCCCTGGCGGATGCGACGGGCGTGCGGTTCACCGCGCCGCCGTTCACGGCAGACCTGGTGTGGGCGGCGCTGAACGCATGAGGCAGCAAGCAAGCTTGGGCTCTGCCCAAACCCGCCAGGGGCGAGCCGCCCCTGGACCGGCCTGATTTAAGGGATGCGTTCCAAGGGCGCAGCCTTTGGCGGAGTCCAGAGGCAGAGCCTCTGGCCTTGCCTGCCACCAAGGGGAGATCCATGCGCCAGCTCCTGACCGCCGGCCACATCCTGACCATGGCCCCGGGAAACCCCGTCATCCCCGACGGCGCCATCCTGGTCGAGGACGGCCGCATCGCCGCCATCGGCCCGCGCGCCGAGGTCGAGCCCCTGGCCGCCGGCGCCACGCATCGCGCCCTGCCGGACCACCTGGTCATGCCCGGCCTGATCAACGCGCACTGCCACTCCGGCCTGCTGCGCGGCACCGCGGAGGGCCTGCAGGTCTGGGACTGGCTCGAGACGTTCATCAACCCGATGCACCGCGTCCTGCACCCCGCCGAGGCCGAGGCCGCGTCCTGGCTCTGCTACGCGGAATCCGTGCTGTCCGGCACCACGACCGTCGTCGACATGTGGCGTTTCATGGACGGCAGCGCCCGCGCGGCGGAGGCCATCGGCAACCGCCTGGTCATGGTTCCCTACGTCGGCGCCCACCCCGACTACGACTACTTCGACACCCTCGACGACAACGAGGCGCTGCTCGAACGCTGGCACGGCCGCCGGGACGGCCGCATCCAGGCCTGGGTCGGCCTGGAACACCTGTTCTACACCGACGCCGCCGGCCAGCGCCGCGCCGCCGACCTCGCGAAACGATACGACACCGGCCTGAGCACCCACATCGCAGAGGCCCGCGAGGAGGCCGCGATCACCCAGGAACAGTATGGCTGCCGCCCGGTGCAGGCGCTGGAGCGGCTGGGCCTGCTCGGGCCGCGCACCCTGCTGGCGCACTGCGTCTGGCTGGACGACGAGGACATCCGCGCGATCGCCCGCACCGGCGCGTCCGTGTCGCACAACCCGGTCAGCAACATGAAGCTCGCCAGCGGCGCTGCCCGCACGGTGGACCTGCTGGCCGCCGGCATCGCCGTGGGCCTGGGCACGGACGGCGAGAAGGAGAACAACAACCTCGACATGTTCGAGGAGATGAAGGGCGCCTCCCTGCTCGCCAAGCTGAGCCGCCTGGACGCCACCGCGCTGGGCGCCTGGGATGCGCTGCGCATGGCCACCATCGAGGGCGCGCGGGCCATCGGCCAGCAGGACCGCATCGGCTCGCTGGAGCCGGGCAAGCAGGCGGACCTGATCGCGATCCGCACCGACACGCCGCGCATGACGCCGCTGTTCGGCGACGGCCCGTGGATGAACCTGCACCACAACCTGGTGCACGCGGTGCGCGGCAGCGACGTCGCGCTGACCATGGTCGCGGGGCAGGTGCTGGTCGAGGACGGGGTGCTGCGCACGGCAGACCTCGGGGCGATCATCGCCGAGGCCCGCCGTGCGGCACCGCCGCTGTTCGCGCGCCGGGCGGCCTGGCTGGAGGCGCAGCGGGCACGCTGAAGGCAAGGCCGGGCTCTGCCCGGACCCGCCAGGGGCGAGCCGCCCCTGGCGGGTCTTCACTTAAGTAACGGTTTCCAAAGGCGAGCCTTTGGCGGAGTTTGAGGCAGAGCCTCAACCTTCCTTGCTTCAGCCGAACGCCGCTGCATCGAACCCGTCCGCCAGCACCCCGCGCGGCCGGATCAGGTCGTATGGCGCGACAGGCATGTATCGCCCGCTGCCCGGCGTCGCCCGCACCATGCCGTCGCGCATCACGACCTCGCCGCGCCGGATCGTGGCGACGGGCCACCCCGTGACCTCCATCCCCTCGTAGGGCGTGTAGTCCATGGCGTGCTGCATCAGCGCGTTGGTCAGGGTGGTGCGCCGGTCCGGGTCCCACAGCACCAGGTCGGCGTCCGCGCCCGGCGCGATGCGGCCCTTGTCGCGCAGCCCGAACAGCCGCGCGGGCTGGCCGGCGGTCAGCCGCACGAAGTCGGATGCGGTGATCCGCCCTGTCGTGACCCCCTCGCTCCACAGGATCGGCAGGCGCGCGGTCAGGCCGGGCACGCCGTTGGGGATCTCGGTGAACGGCGCATCCACGCCCGCCGACCGCTTGCCGCGCGGGCCGGCGAAGCTCCAGCCGCTGTGGTCGGAGCTGACGACCTCCAGGGTGCGTGCGCGCAGCGCCTTCCACAGCCCGGCGCGCGCGGCGGCGTCGCGCGGGGACGGGCTGCACATGAACTTCGCGCCCTCGAACGCGCCCTCCGGGCCGGTCCGGTCCATGTCGGAGGCGCCGAGCACGAGGTACTGCGGGCAGGTCTCCGCCCACACCCGCACGCCGCGCGCCCGCGCTCGGGCAACCTCCTCCGCCGCCTCCGGGCACGAGACGTGGAACACCTCGATCGGCGTGTCCACCAGCTCGGCGAGCGCGATGGCACGGTGAGTCGCCTCGCGCTCGACCACCTCCGGGCGCGCCCAGGCGTGGTACTTCGGCGCCGTCCTGCCGTCCGCCAGCAGCGCCGCCGAGCGCCAGGCGATCGCGTCGTGGTTCTCGCAGTGCACGGTCACCAGGCAGCCGAGCCGGCGCGCGGCCGACAGCACCGCCAGGTACTGCCGGTCGTCCAGCCGCAGCGGATCGTAGGTCAGGAACACCTTGAGGCTGCGGATGCCGGACGCCACCAGCTGCGGCAGCTCGTCGCGGATCACCGTCTCCGTCGGGTCGGCGATGATCTGGTGGAACGCGTAGTCCACCATCGCGCCGGCCTGCGCGCGCCGGCGGTACTCCGCGTGCGGCGCCAGCAGGCCGCCGCCCTTGAACTGCGTGGAGAAGGTGACGACGCTGGTCGTGCCGCCCGCCAGCGCCGCGGTGCTGCCGCTTGCGAACGTCTCCTCGTCCGTGCCGCCGCCTTCCTGCAGCTGCTCGATGTGGCAGTGGCTGTCCACACCGCCGGGCAGCACCAGCAGCCTGCCGGCATCGAGCACCGGGCCGCCGTCGAGCCGCTCGCCGAGTGCCGCGATGCGTCCGCCGCGCAGCCCCACGTCGGCGCGGAACTGGTCGCTCTCGGTCACGACGGTGCCGCCGCGGATCACCAGGTCGAACTCGGGCATGGTCCCTCCGCACCGGGGCTGGCTGCGTCCGCCGGAGGCTGGCGGCACGACCGTTGCTTGGCAAGCGGCGCACCGGGAGGACAGGGCGATGGCGCTGACGCTGGACGGGCTGAATGCCATGCCCGCGCGGGATTTCGCGGCCGCGCTCGACGGCATCTTCGAGGACGCGCCCTGGGTTGCGCAGCAGGCCGCCGCGGCCCGCCCGTTCGCCACCGTCACGGCGCTGCACGAGGCGATGCTGGCGGCCGTGCGCTCTGCCCCGCCCGGGCAGGTGCTCGCCTTCCTGCGCGGCCACCCGGAGCTGTCCGGACCCACGGCGCTTGCCGGCGCGCTTGGCGAGGCGTCCGCCGCGGAGCAGCGCGCGCTGGGGCTCGACCAGCCGGCGGACGACCTGGCCGCGCTCAACGCCGCGTATGGCGCGCGCTTCGGCATCCCGTTCATCGTGTGCGTGCGCCGCCACACCCGGCTCTCGCTGGTCGCGCAGTTCCGCCGCCGCCTGGACCTGGACCCGGCGGCCGAGCATGCGACCGCCCTGGAGGAGATCGGCCACATCACCCGGCTTCGGCTGGCGGACCGCGTGACGGGTCCCGGCGCCCCTGTCGTCCACGGGTCGCTCACCACGCACGTGCTCGACGCCACGCTGGGCCGCCCGGCCGCAGGCGTCGACGTCGTGCTGTTCGAGGTTGGCGGCCCCCAGCCGCAGCACTTGGCGAGCGCCGTCACCGACGCGCAGGGCCGCACGGGCGAGCCGCTGCTGCACGGCGCCCCGCTCCGTGCCGGGCTCTACGAGCTGCGCTTCGACATCGGCCGCTACTTCGCCGCCACTGCGCCGGGCGAGCCGCCGTTCCTCGGCGTGGTGCCGATCCGCTTCGGCATCGCCGAGCCCGAGGCGCACTACCACGTCCCGCTGCTGGCCAGCCCCGGCGCCTACTCCACTTACCGCGGCAGCTAGCCGTGTGGCCATGCCGGACCCGGCCGAGGCGGAGCGATCCTGACCGACCCTGGACGTGGTTCTTCCGCGGTCCGTGTGGTCGTTGCACACCGGGGCTGATCTCCGGTCGCGCGACAACGCGATGGAGGATCGACGGAGCTGTGGTGCATGGGCCGGTGGATCGACCTGACCGGGATTGAACGGGCGACGCGGTCGCTGCACCCGCCCGCATTCCAGGGCGTCTCACCGTGACGTTCGCAGCCGACGCCGCATGTCGCCACCATGTCCCCAGGCCGCGGCACAGGGTGAGGAACTCGGCAGCCGACGCCGCCGGCCTTTGCCGGCGCGGCAACCTTACGGTCCGGTTCACCGACGCGGCGAGCGCGTCCTGCAAGATTGAGCTGCGGACCACACGAAGCGGCCAGCCGCGCCGTTCGGCTCCGGCCATCGTCAAGGCGCTTCCACTGCAGACCGTGCCCCGCTTGACGCTGTGTCAGACCGAAGGGCTGATCGGCTCCATCTCCGCCACGCCCGGCCTGGATCCCGCGGTGCCGGATCACTCCGCCCTGAGCCGCAGAGCCGAGATGCCGGACGTGGCACTGCCGCGGCCCGTCTCTCCTGCACCTGCTGGTAGACATCACGGCGCTGAGGCCGTGCGGGTTGACCCGGTTTCATCGACGCCCTGAAGCCCTCGCCAGAGGGGATGCCAGCGTCCGCCACAAGGCAGATCGTTCCCGTGCCGCTCGCACCCTCAGCCGATCAGGACCGCCGCGTTGCTCGTCGCGACGCCGGCCAGCACGATCCGGGTCCCGTCCGCGAGCCCCAGGGTCGTGCTGCTCCCGGACGCCGTCAGGGTCGCGGGCTTCGCGTAGCCGGTCAGGCGCAGATGGTCGGTGCCCACCCGGAAGCCCGAGACGGTGTCGGTGCCGCCTGCGCTGCCCGAGGCGACGGCGACCAGGTTGGCAGCGCCGGTGCCGAGATAGAGCGTGGCGCTGCCGGCGCCGAGCTGCACGGTACCGCCGCCCGCGCCGCCCGCGAAGGTGTCGGCGCCCAGGCCCAGGCTGATGGAGTCCGTGCCGGAACCGCCGAAGATCAGGTCCGCGGAAGCGGCGCCCGCCCCGGCCAGCGTCTCGTTGCCCCCGCCCGCGGCCAGGATGTCGCCGCCCGCCGCGGAGGCCTGGAGCCGGTCGCCGGAGACGTTGCCGGCCAGGAAGGTGCCGGCGCCGCTGGCGAACAGCGTGCTGCCGCCGGTGCCCGCGAACACCGCGCCGACGCCGGCGTGGATGGTCTCCGACCCGGCGCCGCCGATGATGGTGTCGGTCTCGGCCCCGCCAGTCAGCGAGAGGCTGCCGGTGCCGCCGAACACCAGCAGGCTGCCGCCGGTGCCGCCGGTCAGGCTCATGGCGCCGCCGCCGCCGATGATCTCGTCCGCGCCGGCGCCGCCGACGTAGCTGGTGGCCGCGTGGCCGGTGAACGCCACCAGGCTGCTGGTCGACGCCCCCCCGCTCAGCCGCAGCGCGGAAGAGCCGTTGTCCACCACCGTGCCGGTGCCGCCGCCGTTGGCGAAGCTGATGGTGCCGGCGTTGCCGAACACGGTCATGGCGCCGGCCGCGTCCGTGCTGGCGGCGATGGTGGCAGCACCGCCGTCGACGATGACGAAATTCGTGCCGGGATTGGCCGTGAAGCTCTCCGCCTGGCCCGCGGCGCCGTTCAGGGTCACCAGCGTCGGCACGCTCACGAGGCCGGGCAGGGCGGGCGTGGCGGCCGTGGCGGCGCCGCCGGACGAGGGGGCGTCGAGCACGATGTCCAGCGCCTGCGACGACGCCGAGACGTTGCCCGCGGCATCGGTCGCGGTGGCCGTCAGCACGGTGGTGCCGAGCGCGAGCGACGCCGCCAGCGTGGCGCTCCACGCGCCGTTGCTGGCCGCGACGGCGCGGCCGACCACGGTGGCACCCTCGAGCAGGGTGACGGTGCTGCCGGCTTCCGCCGTGCCCGACAGGGTGGGCGTGGCCGAGCCGGCCAGCACGCCGCCGGCAACGCCCGCGGCGGCGGAGTCGGTGGTGACGGCGGCGCCCGCCATGGCCAGGGTCGGCGCGCCCGGTGCCGCCGTGTCGATGCGCAGCGCCAGGGCCGCGGAGCGCGCGGAGACGTTGCCCGCCGCGTCCGTGGCTGTGTCGGCCAGGGTGTGCACGCCGTCGAGCAGGTGCGCCACGATGCTCCAGGTGCCGGTGGCCGAGGCCGCCACCGCCGTGCCGAGCTGCGTGCCGTTGTCGAACAGGGTGACGGTGCTGCCCGCCTCTGCGGTGCCGGTGATGGTCTGGGCTTTGGCGTCGGTCAGGTTGTCGCCCTGCACGCCGCTGTCGCTGGCGGCGGCCAGCCTGGGTGCCGCCGGCGTCGCGGGCGCCACGGTGTCCAGCGTCACCGTCAGTGTCGACGCCGCGGACACGTTGCCCGCCGCGTCCGTGGCCGTGGCCGCGAGGATGTTGACGCCCTGGGCCAGCGCCGGTGCGGCGAGGCTCCAGGCGCCGCCCGACGCGGTGATGGTGCCCAGCGTGACGGTGCCCGCGGCCGTCGTGTCGGTGACGACGACCCGGCTGCCGGCCTCGGCCATGCCGGAGATCGTGGGGCGCGCGACGCTGGTGATGCCGTCGGAGTCCGAGGCGCCGGAGTCGCTGGCGGCGGCCAGCACCAGGGTTGGCGCGTCCGGCGCGGTGCCGTCGATCACCAGCGCGAGGATGGCCCGGCCGGACACGTTGCCCGCCGTGTCCGTCGCGGTGGCGCCGATGGCGTGGCGGCCGGAGGCAAGGCTGGCCGCGTAGTGCCAGCTGCCCGTGGACGAGGCGGTGGCGGTGCCGAGCAGCGCCGTGCCGTCGGTCAGGGTGAGGGTGCTGCCCGCCTCGGCCGTGCCGGTCAGGGTCTGGGTGGCGGCGGCGGTGATCCCGTCGCCCACCACGCCGGTGTCGGACGCGGCCGCGAGGGCGAGCCCCGGCGTCGTCGGCGCCAGCGTGTCGACGACGATGCCGGTGGCGGCACCCGCCGTGGCGGCGTTCACGACCAGCGACGCGGCCCCGCCGCCTGCGCTGCTGATGGTGGCGCCGCCGGCCAGGGTCAGGCCGGTCGCGGTCAGGTTCGGGGTGTTCTGTCCCGCGGCCACCGTGGTGGTGAACACCAGGCTGGTCGCGCTGGAGGCGGCGGCGACGTAGGCCGCCGTGCCGCCGTCGTTCAGCGCCAGGCCGACGCTGCCGGCCGTGCCGACCGTGACCGGGCCGCTGGTGGACAGGGTGAAGGTGACCGAGCGGCCGGCGTCGAGCGGCCCGTTGACGCCCGGGGTGGCAGCCAGCGACAGCACCCTGGGCAGGCTGACGGCGTTCGTCACGGCGCCGCCGGCGGTGGTGACCGCCAGGCTGCCGGCGCCGGTGTTGCCGAAGCTGTCCACGGCCGCGACCTGCACCGTGTCGGTGCCGGCCGCCGACACGGTGTCGTGCAGCGAGGCCAGCTCGGTCCTCACGTCGGCCAGGCTGCCGGTCAGGGACAGCGTGTGGCCGTTCGACGCGGCGACGACGGTCGCCGCCCCGGCCTGGGTCGCCGCCAGCCTGCCGGCGGTGTCGGTAACGGTCAGGGTGAGCGTGCTCGAAGTGAAGGCCCCGGTGTCGGTCAAGGTGATGCCGCCGACCGAACTGGCGGTGCCCACGGTGGCCGTCGCCGTCGCCGGGCCGCCCACGGTGATGGTGCCGGCCATGCCGGTGATCGGGGCGCCGACGTCGGCCAGGATGGCAAGGTCGACGCCGGAGATCGAGCGCTGCACGCCCATGGGAAGGCCGAGGCCGGTCATCAGGTCGCCCGCGTTGGGGTCGGAGTAGGAGTTCGCGAGATGCGCGTAGCCCTCGCCGTTGTTCAGGGTCGTGATGTTGACCTGGACGCCGCCGTTGGCCGCCGTCGCGTTGGCGCCGGTGAACACCTCGGTGCCGCCCACGCTGGAGAGGTCGTGGTCCCAGAGGGTCTCGTAGTCGGCATCCAGGCTGCCGGTCTGCGAGGTAAATCCGCCGAAGCCCAGGCCGTGCGCGATCTCGTGCTCGAACAGGCTCAGGCCGTCGTACTGGCCACTCGGCACGCCGCCGCTGCCCAGGTATTCCTGGCCGAGGTAGGCCGCGTTGACGTTGATGGTGATGTCCGACCCGTCGCTGCCCAGGTGCCTGCCGGTGGACAGCTCGTAGACGGCGCCGGACGTGGTCAGGGTGCGGCCGTCCAGGGTACCGGTGACCGCGTCCAGGGTGGGCGCGCCATCGGCAAGCAACCCGTTCTGCCCACCGTTGAACACGTCGACCGCCACGGTGAGCGTGCCAACGCCAGCCAGGTGCGTTACCCAGACGTCAAGCGCCTGCTTCACGTCGGCGACAAGCGCGGTGCCGTACGAGCCCGCCATATTGCTCGGATCGTTGAGGAAAACGGCGTCGGCGGGCATGGAGGAAGTCGCGCTCACGATCTAGTGCTCCGGATCACTTCTGCGACATCATCTACAATTTGAGACGCTACCGAGGAGTTAACGGTGCACAAGTTTTCGCGAGCACAGGGGTTCGTGCCGCGTCAGGGCGGTTTGAACACCCACGCTGCCTGACGCGCGGTGCGCTGCCGAAGCGCTCGCGACCGCACGGATGCCCCTGCCTGGTCCTGCCGCGAGCCGGTCATCCCGGACGCAACGCGACACCTCCACGTCCAGCGTGTCCAGGCAGGCAGGCCGGGTGCCGGGTGGACCGGCCACTGCCCCGGCAGCCTCCGCCCGGCATGCTCAGGCCAGGCCCGGCACCACGCCTGCGCGGCTTGCCGTGGCGTCGCGCTCCGGCAGGAACCCGCCAGACTGGCGGGCCCACAGCGACGCGTAGGCGCCGCCCCGCGCCAGCAGCTCCGCGTGGGTGCCGGTCTCGACGATGCGCCCGGCGTCGATCACCGCGAGCCGGTCCATGCGCGCGATCGTGGACAGGCGGTGCGCGATCGCGATCACCGTGCGCCCGCGCATCAGCATGTCGAGCTGCTCCTGGATCGCCGCCTCCACCTCGGAGTCGAGCGCGGAGGTCGCCTCGTCCAAGACCAGGATCGGCGCGTCCTTGAGCACGACGCGCGCGATGGCGATGCGCTGCCGCTGCCCGCCGGACAGCTTCACCCCGCGCTCGCCGACATGGGCGTCGAAGCCGCGCCGCCCCTGCCAGTCCTCCAGCTGCTCGATGAACTCAAGCGCGTGGGCGCGCCGTGCCGCGTCGACCACCTCTGCTTCGCTGGCGTCGGGCCGCCCGTAGCGCAGGTTGTCGCGGATCGAGCGGTGCAGCAGCGAGGTGTCCTGCGTCACCATGCCGATCTGCGCGCGCAGGCTCTCCTGCGTCACGCCCGCGATGTCCTGGCCGTCGACGAGGATGCGGCCGGACGTCGGCTCGTGGAAGCGCAGCAGCAGGTTCACCAGAGTCGACTTGCCCGCCCCGGAGCGCCCGATCAGCCCGACACGCTCGCCGCCGGCAATCGCCAAGTCGAGCCCGCGCAGCACGCCGCCGCGCTCGCCCTCGCGCCTGACGCGGCCGTAGTCGAAGCCCACCGCCTCGAACCGGATCGCGCCGCGCCCGGTGCCGTGGCCGCCGGCGTCCCCCGGCGCACGCGGCGTTGCGCGGGCGAGGCGGAGCGGCTCGGCGCCGGCGTGGTCGGCCATCTGCCGCGGCACCGCGATCGAGCGCATGCCGTCCTGCACCACGCCGACGTTCTCGAAGATCCCGGTGATGTTCTGCGCGACCCAGCCGGCCATGTTGGAGATCTGCCACGCCAGCGGCAGCGCGGTGGCCACCGTCGCCAGCGGCACCCGCCCCGCCCGCCACGCCAGCACTGCCACCGTGGCCACACCTACCATCATCGCCGCGTTCATCACCGCGAGCGACAGGCTCCACAGCGTGATCAGCCGCAGCTGTGCCTGGAACGTCGCGGTGTGCTCGTCGACGGACTCGCGCACAAAGGCGTCCTCGTCGCGCGCGGTCGCGAACAGCTTGACGGTGAGGATGTTGGTGTAGCTGTCCACCACCCGCCCGGTGAGGTTGGAGCGCACCTCCGACATGCGCCGCGAGCGCTCGCGCATCCGGGGCACGAAGGCGCGCAGCAGCCCGCCATACGCCGCGAACCACAGCACGATCGGCATCGCCAGCCGCCAGTCCGCGCGCGCCAGCAGCACGATCGCGCTGCCGCCATACACCAGCAGGTACCAGACGGCGTTGGTCGCCTGCACCACGCTCTCGCGCAGGCTCGGGCCGGTCTGCATCACCCGGTTGGCGATGCGGCCGGCGAAGTCGTTCTGGAAGAACGTCCAGCTCTGCCGGACCACGTGCCAGTGGCTCTGCCAGCGCACCAGGTTGGTCATGCCCGGCGCGATCGCCTGGTTGGTCACCAGGAACTGCACCAGCAGCGCCGCCGGCCGCAGGAGCAGCAGCACCGCCGCCATGCCCAGCAGCTGCCCGCCGGCGTCGTGCAGCAGCGACTGCGGGCTGTGCGTCGCGACCAGGGAGGCGACGCGGCCGATGAACACGGGGATCGTGGTGTCGAGCAGCGCCACGCAGAGCCCCGCCGCGAACAGGGCGGCGACCAGGCCGGGCGCCTGGCGCACGAAGTGCCAGTAGAAGCGCGGCAGGGCGCGCGGGCTGTCGACCTCGGGCGGCGCCAGTTCCGGCGGCGGGGCGGTCGGGGAGAGCAGGCGTTCGAAGAAATGCAACATGGACGCAAGCGGTGGGGGCGGAGCCGGCGGGCGTCAACCGCAGGTGGCGGTCACGAAGCAAGGCCAGGGGCGCCGCCCTGGACCCAGCCAAAGGCTCGCCTTTGGAAACCCCTCATGGGTCCGGAGTCCCCGCACGCAGCAGTCCCTGATGTGTGCCGGTCCAGGGCGGCTCGCCCTGGCGGGTCCAGGGCGGCTCGCCCTGGCGGGTCCAGGGCGGAGCCCTGGCCTCGGCTTCCGCTCAACGCCTCGCCGGCGGCACGCAGCGGAACGTCACGTCGAACGCGGTCGGGAAGTACGGCGTGTAGGGATCCCCGTCCGGGCGCACCGCCAGCGGGGCGAGCGCCGCGCCCTGCCGCCGGCAGAACCCGTCCGCCTCGGCCAGCGCCACCCGACGTGCCTCGGCGCCGCCGCCCAGCGCGGGCGCGCGCATCTCGGAGACGGCCCAGGTGCCCGGCGCCACGGGCACGATCCCGGTCGTGCTGCCGCATCCCGCGAGGGCGAGCAGGGCGGCCAGCAGGGAGTGCTTCGTCATCGCGCCAGCATAGCGCGCAACCCGCGCCGCGCCGCCAGTCCCTGCGGCCGCGCGTGGCCGGCCGCCACGTTCCGAGATCGTTGCGCCATCACCCGGCCACGATGCGCTCCCATCAGCACGGCCGGACAACACAGGAGCCGGACATGACCAGACCCACCAGGAAGCGGATCGTCGCAGTGCTCGCGCTGCTGCTGTCGGCCGGAACGCTGTCCGCCTGCGGCTGCGGGCCGCTCGGGCTGCACCGCTGCTACGGCTACGGCGGCGGATACGGCGGCTACCACGGCGGCTACCGCTGATCCCGCGCGGCCCTGTCCCGGTCGCGGCCGGGGCAGAGACCGCAGGACGACGCCACGCCGGCCGGGTCGTGCGGCGCCGGCGC
>CAXSER010000003.1:0-33443 GCA_964236315.1 uncultured Acetobacteraceae bacterium
GCCGGTCCAGGGGCGGCTCGCCCCTGGCGGGTCCGGGCAGAGCCCGGCCTTGCCTTGCCTCAGACCAGGATGTCGTCGAGCCGGATCGGCAGGTGGCGGACGCGGATGCCGGTGGCGTGGAACACCGCGTTGGCGATGGCGGCCGCGACGCCGACCATGGGCAGCTCGCCGACGCCCTTGGCGCCGAGCTCGTCGGTGACGGGGTCGGTGCTGTCGACGATGATGGGCGTGATCTCGGGGACGTCGGCGTTCACCGGGAGCAGGTACTCGGAGATGTTGGCGTTGGTGTAGCGGCCGGTGGCGGCGTCGACGACGCTCTCCTCCAGCAGCGCCATGCCGAGGCCGAACACCATGCCGCCGTAGAGCTGGCTGCGCGCGGTCTTGGCGTTGATGACGCGGCCGCAGTCGAAGGCGCCGACCAGGCGGCTGACGCGGATGGTGCCGAAGTCGGGGTCGATGCGGACCTCGGCGAACTGGGCGCCGAAGGCGTGGCGGGAGTGGGCCTCGTAGGCGTCGTCGGGCTTCGCGCCGGACTCGGCCTCGACGAAGGAGCGGTTCCGGGCGGCGAGGAGGTCGGCGACCTTGAGGCTGCCGGAGGGGGCGGTGACGACGCCGTCCCTGAGGGCGAGCTGGTCGGGGGTGACGCCCTGCCACTCGGCGCCCTTGGCGGCCAGCGCGATGCCGAAGAGCTGGGTGCGGAGCGCGCGGCAGGCGGCCTGCACGGCGGGGAGCACGGAGGCGGTGGTGGTCGAGCCTCCGGAGACGGGGGCGGCGGGCAGGCGCGAGTCGCCCAGCTCGGCGCGGACGCGCTCGATCGGCAGGCCCAGCTCGTCGGCGGCGACCTGGGTCATGGTGGTGTAGGTGCCGGTGCCGAGGTCCTGGGTGCCGGAGCGCACGACCGCGGTGCCGTCGGCGTCGAGGCGGGCGCTGGCCTGGGCGGGGCGGCGGTTGGTCGGGTAGGTGGAGCCGGCCATGCCCTGGCCGACCAGGATGGCACCGTCGCGCATGGAGCGGGGCGCGGGCGTGCGCTTGTCCCAGCCGAAGGCGGCGGCCCCCTGGGCGTAGCACTCGCGCAGGGCCTTGGAGGCGAAGGGCTTGTCCTCGTGCTCGTCGCGCTCGGCGTAGTTCTTCAGGCGCAGCGCGATCGGGTCCATGCCGAGGGCCACAGCCATCTCGTCCATGGCGGATTCCAGCGCGAAGCTGCCGGGCGCCTCGCCGGGGGCGCGCATGTAGGTCGGCAGGCCCTGGTTGACCGCGACCAGACGGTGGGTGATGGCGACGTTGGGGCAGGAATACGAGATCTCGCTGATCAGCGCGGCGGGCTCGTCGAACTCGCCGACGGCGTCCATCGAGTTCTGCGTCACCGCGTCGTGGCGCAACGCGAGGAGCGTGCCGTCCTGCTGGGCGCCGAGCTTCAGGGTCTGCGAGGTGCGGGGGCGGTAGCCGTTGGAATAGTACATCTGCTCGCGGGTCAGCACGAGGCGGACCGGGCGGCCGATTTTGCGCGCAGCAGCGGCGGCGAGCACGGCGGGCGGCCAGCAGTTACCCTTGGAGCCGAAGCCGCCGCCGACGTAGGGGTCGATCACCGTGACATCGTCGGGCTCGAGCGAGAACAGGCTGGCGAGCGTCTTCTTGGCGCCGGAGATGCCCTGGGTTGCGGTCCACACCGTGAGCTTGCCGCCGTCCCACTGCGCCAGGGTGGCGTGGGGCTCCATCGGGTTGTGGTGCTCGATCGGCGTCGTGTAGGTCTGCTCGACCTTGACCGGGGCGGAGGCGAAGGCGTCGTCGGGCTTGCCGCGGGTGCTGTCGGGCGGGCGCTGGCCGTCGCGGAACTTCTTCGGCACGAAGGCGTGGTCCATCGCCTGCGTCATCGTGGTCACGGCGTCGGAGCCGGCGTAGGTGGCGCGCACGGCGACGGCGGCCTCGGTGGCGCGCTCCAGCGTGTCGGCGACCACGACGGCCAGGTGCTGGCCGTTGTACTGCACGGCCATGTCCTGCAGCAGCGGGTAGAGCACCGTCTGCGGCGCGGCCTTGTCCAGCTTCAGCTTCGGCATGTCCTGCGGCGTCAGGATGCCGAGCACGCCGGGCATCGCGGAGGCGGCGGTGATGTCGAGCGCGGTCAGGGTGCCGGCGGCCACCGTGCTCTGCACGAGGACGGCGTGCACGAAGCCGGCGGTCTCGAATTCGGCGGCGTATTTCGCGCCGCCGGTGACCTTGGCGGGGCCGTCGACGCGGTCGATGCCTTGTCCGACGTACATGCGGTGGGTCCTTCGGGCTGGGAGGAAGCAAGACCAGGGCTCTGCCCTGGACCCGCCAGGGCGAGCCGCCCTGGACCGGCTTTACTTAAGGAGAGGTTTCCAAAGGCGAGCCTTTGGCGGAGTCCAGAGGCGGAGCCTCTGGCCTTGCTTGCCTATGCGGCCAGTGTCTGCAGGGCGCGGCGGACCGTGCGCTGCATCAGCACCAGCTTGTAGGCGTTGTGGCTCTGCGGGGTGGCGCCGGCGCTGGCCAGCGAGGCGGCGTGCTCGATCAGGGCGGGGGTGAGGGGCTGGCCACGCAGAGCATCCTCCACCTGGGGCAGGCGCCACGGCGCGGGGCCGACGCCGCCGCAGGCCACGCGGATGTCGCGCACCGTGGTGCCGTCGAGGTCGAGGCCGACGGCGGCGGAGACCAGGGCGTAGGCGAAGGTCGTGCGGTCGCGGACCTTGACGTAGGTGGAGCGGCGCGCCGCGGCGGTGGCGGGCACCAGGATGGCGGCGACCATCTCGCCCGGGCGCAGCGTGGTCTCGTCGTTGGGGGTGTCGCCCCAGGGCCTGTACAGCTCGGCGAGCGGGATGGTGCGCACGCCGTCGGTGCCGTGCAGCTCCACCTGGGCGTCGAGCGCGCGCAGGGCGACGGGCATGTCGGAGGGGTGGGTCGCGATGCAGGTCTGCGTGGTGCCGACGACGCCGAGGTTGCGGTTGTCGCCGGCGATGGCGGGGCAGCCGGAGCCCGGCGCGCGCTTGTTGCAGGCGAAGGCTGGGTTGCGGAAATACGCGCAGCGGGTGCGCTGCAGCAGGTTGCCGCCCATGGTGCCCATGTTGCGCACCTGCGGCGAGGCGGACAGCAGCAGGGCCTGCGAGACCATCGGCCAGCCGGCGACGACGGCGGGGTGCTCTGCGACCTCGGCCATGGTGGCCAGAGCTCCGAGGCGCAGGCCGGCGGGGGTGGCCTCGATCTCGCGCAGGCCCATGGGCTGGAGGTCGACGACGCGCATGGCGCCCTCGACGTTGTTCTTCCACAGCTGCATCAGGTCGGTGCCGCCGGCCATGTAGGTGGCGCCGGCGCGGCCGGCGGCGAGGAGCTGGGCGGGCTGGTCGGGGCGGTCCAGCGCGAAGGGCTGCATCAGGCGGGCTCCCTGCCGCTGGCGTCGCGGATGGCGGCGACGATGTTGGGGTAGGCGCCGCAGCGGCAGATGTTGCCGCTCATCCACTCGCGGATCTCGTCGTCGCTGCCGGCGTGGCCTTCCTTGAGCAGGGCGGCGGCAGACATAATCTGGCCGGGCGTGCAGTAGCCGCACTGGAAGCCGTCGTGCTTGATGAACGCGGCCTGGACGGGGTGCAGGGCGGTGTCGGGGGCGGCGGTGTGACCCTTCGCGGGGGGGTGGGCGGTGGCGGCGAGGCCCTCGATGGTGGTGATCTGGCGGCCCTGCATGCGGGCGGCCAAACTGAGGCAGGACACCACGCGGCGGCCGTCGACGTGGACGGTGCAGGCGCCGCAGGAGCCGTGGTCGCAGCCCTTCTTGGTGCCGGTCAGGCCGGCGTACTCGCGCAGCGCGTCAAGCAGGGACACGCGGGGCTCGATCAGCAGGGGCGTGTCGCGGCCGTTGATGTGCAGCACGACGCGGACCATCTCGGTCGCGCCGGCAACGGGGGGCACGACGGGGATCTCGGGGGGCTGCGGGGTCTGCAGCGCGTGGGCCGCGATGGGCAGCGTCGCCAGGCCGGCGGCGGTGGTGCCGAGAAGGCCGCGTCGGGTCACGTCGGGCTGTTGCATGCGTCGGCCTCCCTGGCCCGGGGTGTCCCGGGATGTTCGTGCAGCTATCTGGCCTCGCGCACGGCCATGGCCCGTCTCGGTGCGGTGAGCGCCCCGTGCCGGTCCTCGGGCAACAACCGGCGACACGCCCTGGGGTTGCAGGCGGGCGGTGGGGCTGGGCGGTTCAGTTCAGCGTGGGAAGGCTGGGCGGCGGGGGGCAGCGCAGGCGGGCGGGTTAACGCGACGCCGGAGCGCCTCACCTAGCCGTCGCGCGGCGGGGCGTACCGCGCGCCGCCAGCGAGCCGGCGGCGAGGCCGAGGCCCATCGCGACGTAGGCCGCGGCCATGTCGCCCTTGCTCAGCACCAGCTCCCAGCCCGGAGTGAAGCGGTGCGGCGTCGCGGTGTAGTCCACCACGGCGGCGATCGCCGACATCGCCATCGCGTGCTGCAGCATCGGCAGGGGCGCCAGGCGGCGATCGCCCAGCCAGGTCTCGAAGATCGTCGACCAGAACAGCGTCGCGGCGTGGTGCGTGGCGTAGCCGACCGCGGTGTGCGCGAGATCCGCACCCTCGAAGCGGGCGGCGCGGTCGCCGTGCAGCCAGTGGCTGGTCGCGTTGACCGGCTGCGTCGGCGAGCGCCCGGCCGCGCGCGCGAGCAGCGCCAGCGCCACGGTGGAGGACACGCTCGCGGCCGTGCCCGAGATCGCCGCCGCCCTCAGTATCCCGGTCCAGCGCATGCCCGCCCTCCCCTGCCCCATGTCCTGGCGCGATGGTGGCCCGGCATGGAGGCGGGGGCCAGGGGGCGGCCGCGGAGAGGGGAGGAAGTCTTCTTTTTCTGAAGAAAGAGGAGCAAAAAGACTTCGCCCAGGAGGTCGGGAATGCCCGGGTGGGTCCGGACGCTTATGGGCAAAGTTCTTTGGTTCTTTCTTTCAAGAAAGAACACGCTTTCTTCCTGTCTTGGGGCCGCAGTCGCCCGGTTGGTGGCAGTCAGACCGGCTCGGTGTCGAGCGCGTAGCCGGCGGCGCGCACGGTGCGGACCAGGTCCAGCTCGCCCTCGCCGTTGATCGACTTGCGCAGGCGGCGGACGTGGACGTCGACGGTGCGCGGCTCGACGTGGATGTCGGGGCCCCACACGGCGTTGAGCACCTCCTCGCGCGAGAACACGCGGCGGGGGTGCTGCATCAGGAACTCCAGCAGGCGGTACTCGGTCGGGCCGAGGTGGAGCGCGCGGCCGTTGCGCTGCACGCGGTGGGCGGCGAGGTCCATGCTGATGTCGTGGAACTCCAGGCGGCCCTTGGTGGCGACCGCCCCGGAGCGGCGCAGCAGGGCGCGCATGCGCGCCAGCAGGGCGTCCATGTTGAAGGGCTTGGTGATGTAGTCGTCCGCACCCGTGTTGAGGCCGCGCACGGCGTCCTGGTCCTCGGTGCGGGCGGTGACCATGATCACGGGCAGGTCGCGGGTGAGCGGGCGGCGGCGGATCTGGCGGCAGACCTCGATGCCCGACATCACCGGCAGCATCCAGTCGAGCAGCACCAGGTCGGGGGCGGACTCGGCGATGCGGGTCAGGGCCTCCTGGCCGTCGCACGCCTCCTCGACCCGGAAGCCCTGCTTCTCCAGGTTGTAGCGCAGCATCGTGGCCAGCGCGGCCTCGTCCTCCACCACCAGCACCGTCGGACGCGCACCGCTCATCGTTCCGTTCCTTCGCTTCAGGCATGGCAAGGCCAGGGGGCTGCCCTGGACCCGCCAGGGGCGGCGCCCCTGGACCGGCGTTTGAAAGGGGCACAGCCCGAAGGGGCTCCGGTCCCAGGTCGTGGTTTCCAAAGGCGAGCCTTTGGCGGAGTCCAGAGGCGGAGCCCCTGGCCTTGCTTGCTAGTCGCGGGGGCGGACGACGGCGTAGGCGGTGCTCGTGCCCTTGGGGCGGGCGGCGGGCAGGCTCTCGCCGGTGGCGGCGTAGTGCACCAGCTCGGCGATGTTGGTGGCGTGGTCGCCGATGCGCTCGAGGTTCTTGGCGATGAACAGCAGGTGCGTGCACGGCGTGATGTTGCGCGGGTCCTCCATCATGTAGGTGATGAACTCGCGGAAGATCGCGGTGTAGATGTCGTCGACCGCCTCGTCGGAGCGCCAGACCTGCTCGGCCTTCGCCGGGTCGTTCTCGCCGATGGCGTCGATGGTGAGCTTGAGGCTCTCCTGCACCATGCGCGCCATGTGGCCCAGGCCGCCGAGGCTGAACGGCAGCGTGTACTGGTTGAGCACGATCGAGCGCTTGGCGACGTTGGCGGCGTAGTCGCCGATGCGCTCCAGGTCGCCGGTGATCTTGAGCGAGGCGACGATCTGGCGCAGGTCGCCGGCCACCGGCTGGCGCAGGGCGAGGAGCTGGATGACGAAGCGCTCGACCTCTGCCTCAAGCGCGTCGACCGCGGGGTCCTGCTCGACGGCGCGGGTGGCGGCGTCGCCGTCCTGGTCGACCACGGCGCGCGCGGCCTCGGCGACCTGGTTCTCGACCAGCCCGCCCATCTCGGCGAGCAGGTCGCGCAGGCGCTTGAGCTCCTGCTCGTAGCTGCTGACGATGTGCCTCGCGGTGTCCTCGGACATGCGGCGTCCCTCCCCTACCCGAACCGGCCGGTGATGTAGTCCTGCGTGCGCTTCTGGCGCGGCGCGGTGAACATCGCGGTGGCCGCCCCGGTCTCGATCAGCTCGCCGAGGTAGAAGAAGGCAACCTGGTCCGCGCAGCGCGCCGCCTGCTGCATGTTGTGGGTGACGATCGCGATGGTGAAGTCGCGCTTGAGCTCGTCGATCAGCTCCTCGATGCGCAGGGTGGAGATCGGGTCGAGCGCGCTGGTCGGCTCGTCGAGCAGGATGACCTCGGGGCGCGTCGCGATGGTGCGCGCGATGCACAGGCGCTGCTGCTGGCCGCCGGACATGCCGCCCGCCGGGGTCTTCAGGCGGTCCTTGACCTCGCCCCACAGCGCGGCGCGGGTCAGCGACCACTCGACGCGCTGGTCCATCTCGGCGCGGCTCAGCCGCTCGTGCAGCTTCACCCCGAAGGCGATGTTGTCGTAGATCGACATCGGGAACGGCGTCGGCTTCTGGAACACCATGCCGACGCGCGAGCGCAAGCGGTTCACGTCCACGCGGGGGCCGAGGATGTTCTCGCCGTCCAGCATCACCTCGCCCGCGGCGCGCTGGCCGGGGTAGAGGTCGTGCAGGCGGTTGAGCACGCGCAGCAGCGTCGACTTGCCGCAGCCCGACGGGCCGATCATGCCGGTGACCTGGCGCTCGGGCAGGGCCAGGGTGATGCCCTTGAGCGCCTGGTTGGTGCCGTAGAAGAAGTCCAGGCCCTGGATCGAGAGCTTGGCCGCATTCAGGGCGCCGCCCGCGGGCGTGCGTGCGCCGCCGGCCTCGTCGGGGCCATTGGCGGAGATGCGGCTTTCGGGGACGGGGCGTGGCCTGGGCTGGTCGTTGGTCATGGTGCTCGATCCTGATGCGTCGTGCGCGCGTCGCGCGCCATCCTGCGCCGTCGCGGCGGCCGGGTCGCTGCCCGCGATCCTGCCTCGGGCGCCGTCTTCCTGGTCGCTCATGCCAGTATCCCTAGCTGCGGCGGCGCAGCACGAAGCGTGCCACGATGTTGGTGAACAGCACGGCCACCGTGACCAGCAGCGCGCCGGTCCAGGCAAGCTGCACCCAGTCGTCGAAGGCGGAGCCGGCGTAGGAGTAGATCGTCACCGGCAGGCTCGCCATCGGCTGGTTCAGGCTCACGGACCAGTTGAGGTTGCCCAGCGAGGTGAACAGCAGCGGCGCGGTCTCGCCGGCCACGCGGGCCACGGCGAGCAGCACGCCGGTCATGATGCCGTCCAGCGCCGCGCGGTAGCAGACGAAGACGATGGTGCGCCATTTGGGGGCGCCGAGCGCGATCGAGGCCTCGCGGAGCTGGTTGGGCACCAGGCTCAGCATGTCCTCGGTGGTGCGCACCACGATCGGGATCACGATCACCGCCAGCGCCACGCTGCCGGCCAGGCCGGAGAAGTGGCCGAGCGGCTGGACGGCGAGGATGTAGATGAACAGGCCTATCAGGATCGAGGGCGCGGACAGCAGGATGTCGGAGACGAAGCGCACCGTGTTGCCGAGCGCGGAGCCGCGGGCGTACTCGGACAGGTAGGTGCCGACCAGCAGGCCAATCGGCGTGCCGATGGCGGTGCCGATCGTGGTCTGCACCGCGCTGCCGATGATGGCGTTGAGCAGGCCGCCGTTGGAGCCGGGCGACTTCGTGATGGTGGTGAACACGGTCAGGCTGAGGCCGCCCAGGCCGCGCCAGGCCAGCGTCGCCAGGATGGAGGCGAGGAAGGTCAGGCCGATCACCGTGGCCACGCCCGCGAGCACGGAGGCCAACAGGCTGGTCAGGCGGCGGCGGCGGCCGAGGCTCTGCGCGGTGGCGGCGGAGGCGGCGCTGCGGGGGGGGAGGGTGAGGGTCGCGCTCATCGTTGTGCGGGCCTTGCGGAGGAATGAAGGCCAGGGCGCTGCCCCATGTCCTGGAAGGGGGGACCCGCCAGAGGGCGAGACCTTTGGAAACGATTCGCTGGGGTCCGAAGCCGTATTTGTGCCGGTCCAGGGCGGCTCGCCCTGGCGGGTCCAGGGCAGCGCCCTGGCCTTTCCTGCGCGCTCATGTGCGTGCCGGCCGCAGGAGCAGGCGCGAGATCGCGAGCACGACGAAGGAGATCACGAACAGGATGAAGCCGAGCGCCAGCAGGGCCGACAGCTTGAGCGAGCCGGCCTGGCTCTCGGGGAACTCCAGGGCGATCAGCGAGGCGATGGTGTTGCCGGCGCCGAGCAGGCTGGTGCTGATGGTGTTGGTGTTTCCGACCACGAAGGTCACGGCCATGGTCTCGCCGAGGGCGCGGCCGAGGCCGAGCATGATGCCGCCGACCACTGAGGTGCGGGTGTAGGGCCACACGACGTGGCGCATCACCTCCCAGCGGGTGCAGCCCAGGCCGAAGGCGGATTCCTTGAACACGGCGGGGACGGTGAGGAACACGTCGCGCATGGTGGCCGCGATGAAGGGGATCACCATGATCGCCAGGATCAGCGAGGCGGTGAGGATGCCGGTGCCGAAGGGGGCGCCGGAGAACAGGAAGCCGATGCCGGGGACTTGGCCCAGCGTGTCGATCAGGAAGGGCTCGACGGTGGAGCTCATCACCGGGACGATCACGAAGAAGCCCCACATGCCGTAGATGATGGAGGGGACGGCCGCGAGCAGCTCGACGGCGATGCCGACCGGGCCGCGCATCCAGGCGGGCGCCAGCTCGGTGAGGAAGAAGCCGATGCCGAACGCCAGCGGGACGGCGATGAGCATGGCGAGGACGGCGGTGACGACGGTGCCGTAGACCGGGACGAGGGCGCCGAAATCCTCCTTCACCGGGTTCCAGGCCGTGGAGACCAGGAAGTGCGGGCCGAAGTGGCGGAAGGCGGGCAGGCCGCCGACCAGGAGCAGCACGATGATGGCGCCGAGCAGCGCCAGCACCAGCACGCCGGCGGCACGCGCGAGGCCGGCGAACACCAGGTCGCCGGTGGCGCCGGAGCCTGCGCCGCGCGGCGCGCCGCCTGCGGAGTGGGTGCCTGCCGCGGTGACCGTCTGACCCAAATCGGCACTCCTGATCGCTGCGAAGGAAGGCCAGAGGCGCTGCCTCTGGACTCCGCCAAAGGCTGCGCCCCTGGAACGCATTTCTTGAGTAAGGCCGGTCCAGGGCGGCTCGCCCTGGCGGGTCCAGGGCAGGGCCCTGGCCTTGTCTTCTCAGCCCTTGACGTCGGACTTCCAGGCGGCGCGGACGCGGTCCTTCACCGCCGCCGGCAGCGGCACGTAGAGCAGGTCGTGGGCGATCTGGTCGCCGTTGGAGAAGCTCCAGTCGAAGAACTTCGTCACCGCGTCGGACTGCGCCTTGTCCTTGGGGTTGGTGGGCAGCAGGACGAAGGTGGCCGAGACGATGGGCCAGCTCTTGGCGCCGGGCTCGTTGTTGAGGTCGACGGCGAAGTTCTTCGCCCCCGTCCAGTCGGCGGCGGCGGCGGCGGCGGCGAAGCTCTCCAGCGTGGGGGCGACGAACTGGCCGTCCCTGTTCTTCAGCTCGGCGGTGACGAGGTGGTTCTGCTCGGCGTAGGCGCTCTCGACGTAGCCGATGCCGCCCTTGATGTTCTTCACGGTACCGGCGACGCCGTCGCTGCCGCGGGCACCCGAGCCGCCGGGCCAGGACACGCTGGTCGCGGCGCCGACCTTGTCCTTCCACTCGGGGCTGACCATCGAGAGGTAGTCGGTGAACACGAAGGTGGTGCCCGAGCCGTCGGCGCGGTGGACGGGAGCGACGGCGAGGTCGGGCAGCTTCAGGCCGGGGTTGAGCGCCGCGATCCTCGGGTCGTTCCACTTGGCGATCTGGGCCAGGTAGATCGCGCCGAGCGTCTCGCCGTCGAGGCGGAGCTTGTTGGCCTCGATGCCGGGGATGTTCACGATGACGTCCACGCCGCCCATGACGGCGGGGAACTGCAGCAGCGTGTTGGCGGCCAGCTTGTCGGCCGGTACCGGGGCGTCGGAGGCGCCGAAGTCGACGGTGCGGTTGAACACCTGGTTCTGGCCGCCGCCGGAGCCGATCGCCTGGTAGTTCAGGGTGACGCCGGTCGCGGCGTGGGAGGCCTCGGCCCACTTGCCGTAGATGGGGGCGGCGAATGTCGAGCCGGCGCCGGTGATGGCCTGGGCGCGGCCTGCGGAGGGGAGCGTTGCGAGCGGAAGGGCGGCCAGGGCGAGAGCCAGGCCGGTGCGCGAGCGGGACATCAATCCTCCAGGGGAACGAGAACGGCGTCCTGTTACACCGGCCGGGGGACGCGTTTGTGTCATGCGGATGACGGTTCGATGACAACGGACGGGCGGCGCGGGTGGCGCATGCGGGGGCGTTCGCCGGCAAATCCGGCGCGGCGTCTTGCACGCTCGGCCCGGTGCCTCTAGGAAGACCGCGGCGTCGGCGGGCGATTAGCTCAGCGGGAGAGCGTCCCCCTGACACGGGGAAGGCCACTGGTTCAATCCCAGTATCGCCCACCATGCCCCTCTCCATCCTGCAGGCTGCCGGCGTCGCGTGACGGCCGCGTGACACGGGCGGCGGCGGGCGCTTCAATGCCGCGGTGGACATGCCGATCGCCGAACCGCCGTTCATCCTGCGCGAGCCCGACGTGCAGGCCTCGCCGCTCGTGCTCGCCTCGCCGCATTCCGGGCGCAACTACACGGCGGGGTTCGTGGAGTCCTCGCGCCTGGACTCGCGCGCGCTGCGGCGCTCCGAGGACAGCTTCGTCGACGAGCTGTATGCCGCGGCCCCTTCGCACGGCGCGGCCCTGCTGGCGGCGACCTTCCCCCGCGCCTACTGCGACGCCAACCGCGAGGCGTGGGAGCTCGACCCGGCGATGTTCGAGGACGGGCTGCCGCCGTGGGTCAACACCACGAGCGTGCGGGTCGGCGCGGGGCTGGGGACGCTGGCGCGCGTGGTGTCGTCGGGCGAGGCGATCTACCGCCGCCGCCTGCGCTTCGCCGACGCGGAGGCACGGGTGCGCAGCTGCTGGGAGCCTTACCATGCGGCGCTGCGCGGGATGATCGAGACGACCCGACGGCAGCGCGGGGCGTGCCTGCTGCTCGACTGCCACTCGATGCCGGATGCCTCGCCGCACCTGCGGGACGGCGCGCGGCCGCGGCCGGACGCAAGGCGCGAGGGGCCGGACTTCGTGCTCGGCGACGCGCACGGCACCACCTGCGCCCCGGCGGCGACGCGGCTGGTGGAGGCGCTGCTGCGCGACGCAGGCTACCGGGTGAGCCGCAACGACCCGTATGCGGGCGGCTACGTGACGCGGCACTACGGGCGGCCGCGCGAGCACGTCCATGTCCTGCAGGTCGAGGTGGCGCGCGGGCTGTACATGGACGAGGCGGCGATCGAGAAGCGGGCCGACTTCGGGGTGCTGCGCGACCGGCTGTCGCTGGTGGTGGCGTCGCTGGTGGCGGCGCTGCAGCGCGATCCGGGGCTGCTCGCACCCTGAGCGGCGGCGGGCGCGCGGGTGCCGCGGCCCACACGCCGGGCAAAAAAAAGGCGACGCTCTCGCGCCGCCAAGTTTAGGGAGGAAACGTCCAAGATGCAGCCGGGCAAGAGCCCTGCTGCACCGCAAAAACTATCCGAGGTCGGGCGGACGGCGCAAGGTTTTTTTGCACCGCACCATCGAGGGGCGAGACGCCGTCAAGCTGTTGTTAACGATGCCCGCCTAGGGTCGCGGGCATGACACGCGCCCTCGCACTCAGGATCGTGATCGTGGCCGCGAGCCTGCTGCCGGCGCAGCGTGGGCGGGCGGCGATGCCGTGGTCCAGCAGCCCGTCGCAGCTGTGCCGTGCGGCGACGAGCAGCGTGGAGCAGGTGTCGCGCATTCCGGACCAGCTGCTGTCCGCGATCTCGAAGGTGGAGAGCGGCCGGGTTGACCCGCAGAGCGGCACGGTGCAGGCCTGGCCGTGGACGATCAACGCCGAGGGGGTCGGGCACTACTACGAGAGCAAGGCGGAGGCGATCGCCGCCGCGCAGGCGTTCCAGGCGCAGGGGATTCGCTCGATCGACGTGGGCTGCCTGCAGGTGAACCTGAGCTACCATCCCAACGCGTTCGCCAGCCTGGACCAGGCGTTCGACCCGCAGAGCAACGCCGCCTACGCCGCCAGCTTCCTGCAGACGCTGTTCCAGCAGCAGGGCTCGTGGCCGCATGCCGCGGCGGCGTACCACTCGCTCAATCCCGGCCCGGGTGCGGACTACCAGAGGCGGGTGCTCGAGACCTGGGCGCAGCCGGACCGGCCGTCGGCCGTGGCGCGGGCTGCCGCGGTGAGGCCGGCGCCGATGCTGGCGGACTCCGGGATGACCGCGGGGGCGGCGCCGCCCGTGCTGGGCGGCGGGGCGCACATCATCCGGATGGCGGGGGCGCCGAGCATGATGGCGACCGGGCGAGGGCTGGACGCCTATCGCGGGGCGCCGATCCCAGTGATCTTCCGGCCGTTCCGGTCGAACTAGGAAGGCCAGGGGCTCCGCCCCTGGACCCCGCCAAAGGCTGCGCCCTTGGGACGCCTCTCTTAAGCCATGGGATCAAAGGGTCCTCGGACCCTTTGCGGGTTCGGGCAGAGCCCGACCCTGCTTCCTGGCCGTCGGCTTGAAACCCCCCTGCCCGCGGCGCATATGGCCCCCGCCGCGACCCGCCCCGGTCGCACCGAAGAGGGAGCCCGACCATGAGCGACGCAGGTGCCACGACCCCCGACGCCCCGGCCGCCGGCGAGGAGCGCCACGCCTTCGGCGCAGAGGTCGGCCGCCTGCTCGACCTGGTGGTGCACTCGCTGTACTCGGAGCGTGAGATCTTCCTGCGCGAGCTGGTGGCCAACGCCGCCGACGCCACGGACCGGCGGCGCTTCGAGTCGCTGACAGACGCGGCGCTGGGCTCGCCGGAGACGGCGCAGGTGCGGATCGTGCCGGACAAGGAGGCGCGCACGCTCAGCGTCACCGACGACGGAATCGGCATGAGCCGCGAGGAGCTGCTGTCCAACCTTGGCACCATCGCGCGCTCGGGCACGCGGGCGTTCGGACAGACGCTGACGGAAGGGGACGGGAAGAAGGCGGACGCGCCGAGCCTGATCGGGCAGTTCGGCGTGGGGTTCTATTCCGCGTTCATGGTGGCGGACCGGGTCGAGGTGACGTCGCGGCGCGCGGGGACGGACGAGGCGTGGCGCTGGTCGTCGGACGGGCGGGGCGACTACACGATCGCGCCGGCGGAGCGCGAGCACGCGGGCACGACCATCGTGATGCACGTCAAGGCGGACGCGGACGAGTTCCTGGAGCCGTACCGGCTGCAGTCGATCGTGCGCAAGTGGGCGGACGGGATCACCCTGCCGATTGTGATCGTGCGCGACGGCGAGGATGTCGCGGCCAACGAGGGCACCGCGCTGTGGCGCAGGCCGAAGTCGGAGGTCAGCGAGGCGCAGTACACCGAGCTGTACCGCCACCTGGCGCATGCGTTCGACACGCCCTGGGCGACGCTGCACTGGAGGGCGGAGGGCACGGTCGAGTATTCTGCCTTGTTGTTCGTGCCGGGGGCGCGGCCGTTCGAGCCGGTGGAGGGCGAGCGGGAGAGCAGGGTCCGCCTGCACGTGCGGCGGATGTTCATCACCGACGACGCCAAGCTGCTGCCGCCGTGGCTGCGTTTCGTGCAGGGCGTGGTCGACACCGAGGACCTGCCGCTCAACGTGTCGCGCGAGATGCTGCAGGCGACGCCGGTGCTGGCGCGCATCAGGAAGGCGGTCACCAACCGGGTGATGTCGGAGCTGAAGGCGCGGACCAAGGACGAGGCGTCGTACGCGACGTTCTGGGAGAACTTCGGGCCGGTGCTCAAGGAGGGCGTCTGGGAGGACAGCGAGCACAGGGAGGCGCTGTCCGAGCTGATACGGTTCCGCTCGACGGTGCCGGCGGTGACGTCGGGCACGCCGGGTGCGCCGGACGATGCGTCGCCGGAGGGCACGGCGCTGGACGACGCCAGCCTGGAGGACGCATTCCCGGGAGCGCCGGAGCCGGCGGGCGGCGAGGCGCCGGACGGGATCGAGGACGCGGAGATCGTGGAGGACTCCGACCCGCTGGTGGGGGGTGGCGCCGAGGACGAGGCGGAGGAGCCGGCGACGGCGCTGGTGTCGCTCAAGGCGTATGTCGGGCGGATGAAGCCGGGGCAGGAGGCGATCTACATCCTGACCGGCGACAACCCGGAGGCGCTGGCTGCCTCGCCGCAGCTCGAGGGGTTCCGTGCGCGCGGGGTCGAGGTGCTGCTGCTGGCCGACCCGGTGGACGCGTTCTGGCCGGAGCGTCTCGACAGCTACGACGGCAAGCCGATCCGCAGCGTCACGCAGGGGGCGGCGGACCTGTCGAAGCTCGAGGCGGTGGACGCGGGCGGCGAGGCGCCGGCCTCGCTCGACGCGCTGCTGCCGGCGCTGAAGGCGGCGCTCGGGGGCGACGTCGCCGACGTGCGCGGCACCGACCGGCTGACGGAGAGCGCCGTGGTGCTGGGGGCGAGCGAGCACGGGCCGGACCTGCAGATGCAGCGGCTGATGCGGCGCGCCGGGCGGGCGATGCCGACACCGCCGCCGGTGCTGGAGCTGAACCCGCGCCACCCGCTGATCCGCAGGCTCGCGGGGCGTGCGGAGGCCGGGGAGAATCTGGCGGACGCGGCGCACACGCTGCTCGACCTGGCGCGGGTGCAGGACGGGGAGAGCCCGCGCGATCCGGCGGCCTTCGCGCGGCGGGTGGCGGCGGCGCTCGCGGGCTGAGCGGGGGTGCGGGAGGCCGGCGTGGCGTTTGACGCCGGCCTCCCGAGCCCGTAGAACGTGCGGGCAAACGCCGTGTTGCACGCTGTCCCGGCGGAGGGGTGGCCGAGTGGCTGAAGGCGGCGGTTTGCTAAACCGTTGTACGGGGTCAACCCGTACCGTGAGTTCGAATCTCATCCCCTCCGCCAAGACACCAACACTTACAGCGCCTTAGGGTGCTGTTTTCTTTTGGGCATGCGCGCTCGTTGCTCGTGCGGCCTCTCGTCCTGGCTCCACCTGCCTGACCCTGCGGCGGCTGGCCGGGATCTGGCGCTGGCCGCGGGATACCGAAGCCGTTTGCGCGCAGGATCTGATCCAATCTCGCCAGCACAACCCGGGCCTCCCTGCAGATGGAAGCGTAGTCACCAAGGCCTTGATCGTCGGTAGAGCGGGAGGTCTGCAGCAGGGCGGAAGCACTTCCCCGTGACCGGGCTGCCCCGCCGGCAGCAATTAACCTTTTGCTTACGGTTTGCCGTCCAGAACCTCCCGAACTGCACGGGAGTATACGGCTTGGAACGTTCCGACATCTGGCTTGTTGTGTGTTTCGGGGCAGCATTGTTCAGTGCCGCGGCTGCGCTGCAACAGTTCGGTGACATCTCGGACCCGGCTGGTTCCGGCATTGCCGGGATCGAGCTGAGCACCGGCCTCGATCTGGCGAGGTAGGATCCCGGAAGTGCCGGACCCCTTGCTGCCCGAGTGGCCGGCGCGTTCATGGAACGCCAGACTGGCCTCGTTGCCGGCTTTGCTGCAGGGGCCTGCGGCGTCAGGGTGCCGCGCAGGTCGCCGCCGGTTGCAGGATGCGGCTGGTGGCGGAGGCGGGAAGGCCGGGTTCACGGCTCTGGCCGCCCGTCCTGTTCGCCTGCGCCGCGCCACGATGTGGGGGCATCACCTCGCCACCGTTTGTCGGACTGGTGTTAACCGGTGATTAGCCGATTGACCCTAGTAGCTTGTGCCCGCTGAACGCCCGGTCGCATCAGGCCTGCCGAACCGATCCGACCGGCTCAACTCGAGGGGTGTGCCGTGAAAGAATGCCTGGTTGACGTGCTGAACGCCCGGGACACGGTCCTGCACGTCTTTCCGGTCGCGGTCGAGGACGAGACCGTCGCCCCGCAGGAGGCCCTCAAGGTCGCCGCCGACCTGCACATCGTGCCCGAGGCGGAGGAGGCGGGCCTGCACGCCCGGGTGCATGTCAGCCGGGGCGGCCAGCTGGCGCCGTTCGGCGATGCCCTCGTGACGAGGCACCAGTCGGAGGAGCGGAACGAGCACCACCTCCGCACCCATGCCTACTTCCTGTGGCAGGCGGCAGGTTGCCCGGACAATCGGGCCGAGGAGTACTGGCACAAGGCTTGTGCCACCGAGAGCCGCAGCCCGGCAGCGTAGCGGCCGGGCGTCAGGCGCGACGCGGCTTCATGGTCCCCTGCCCTGCCGGCCTGCAGGGGACCGGCCGCTTCCGCTGCCATGCGACGCTTACCGACCGGCCAGGGACAATCGGCCGGTCGGTCCGCCCGCCTTCACGACCCGTTCACCCGGCGCTGCGATGCTGTCCGCCTCATCAGCATGGAGGCCGTGCACCATGGCCATCAGCACCGTCGGCGTCGGTTACCAGTTCCTGCCGCCCGTCATCCGCCCTGACCCGAATGCGACATCCGGCACGTCCCCAGACACGTCGCGCGCCGGCACTGCGGGGACCGCTCCCGTCCGGAGTGCCGCCGTCGCAGCGCCGGCGCCGGAGGCCACCGTCACTCAGGGCAGCACCGGGAAGCATCTGCTCCGCATCGTGGTCTGACCAGGCCGCAGCGGCGAGCGCCAGGTGATGCCTGACGTCAGAGGCGTCCCGTCAGCGTCGGATGAGTCGACACCATGGCCGACGTCCCGCACCGGCAGCGGCGAGCCGCTTCAAGCCGCCATGCCGACTGCCCCCGCGCTTCTGCCACCGGGACACCCTGGCCTGCCAGCGCCTCGACCTGCCGCACCTCGCCCATGATCTGCTCCGGCGGAAGATGGCTTGAGCGTCGTCCAGCCCTCCCGGGCCCGCCGATCTCGAGGTTGCCCGCCGCTCGTCTCCAGGGGCAGGTCACCTGTTTGATCGTGGCTCCAAGGCACGGCCACAAGTCAGTCGCGTCGACCGATCGTTGCACCAACCTGCATAGGCCAGCCACGAAGGCGACCAGCGCATGCTGTACGGACAAAATTCCTGCGCAAGGTCGTATGTTCTACCACCTATTGCACGTATAGGTTGTGGTTCCATGGCAAACCATGATTTTCCTCGGCTGGTCAACGGGCAGACCGGCCTGCTTTGATGATCTGGGCATCAGGCTTACTGACACGAGCACAGGACATGCAACCTGTCGTATACATGGACTGTGCGGCCTGGACGCGATAACTCCGCGGGGAACGGTCCGGAAACGAACAGAATATGGTACTCAATCTGCGTGGCCCAGTGCTTCACCGCCGCGGTTTCCTGAGGCTGGGCGGTGCCGCGCTGGCCTTGCCGATGCTTCCGCGCCAGGTGCGGGCTGCGCTCTCTGCCGGCGCCGGACTCGGATACCTGCAGACCAGGATGCCGTTCTGGGGCGCTGCGGGCACGATCGGCGGCGGGGTCACGCTGACGGCGGCGATGACGGCCGAGACGCCGTTCCAGGCGGTGCAGCTGTTCTGGACCAACTTCGACACCACCCCGCGCACGGTCGACAGCGCCGCGGCCGCCCCCACGGTGGTGCTGGACGACGCGACGAACCCGATCAACCCGTCGGGCGCGCAGGATGCCAGCCTGTGGAGCCCGGTGACGTTCGCCGGCGCGCGATCCGGCACGATCCCCGCCGCGGTGCAGGGCACCGAGGGCTTCATCCCGCAGAACGACCGCGTGGCCGGGCTGCTGGTGAGCGACGTGATGCCGATCGCCTCGCTGCCGCGCTACGACGGCGCCTTCCCGCTGCTGCTGACCCGCTCGTTCTCGTCCGGTCCGCTGTCGTGCGCCGTGGCCGGCGACGTGCTCGGCCTCGCCCCGCCCGGCGGCGGTGCCTTCGACGCCGCCTCCAACGGGCGGATCGTGCGCGCCGGCATGGTCGCGGGCGACGCCGCCAGCAGCCCGGGGCAGGTGGCCGGCAGCGCGGGGCAGTGCCTGGCGCCCACCGGGGTGATCTTCCACACGGCCGTGCCCGGGCTGTCCGTGATGGTCGGCGGCGACAGCCTCTACCAGGGCTTCGGCACCGCCACGGTGCAGAACGATCCGTTCCACATCGCGGCCTGCGCGATCTCCACGCCGTCGCTGCCGGTCACCGTGTGCAAGCTTGCCTACCAGGGCATGTCCTCGGCCAGCTTCCAGGCCAACCTGCAGCAGATGATCGTGGCCGCGCCGCCCAACGTCGCGGTGATCAAGGGCGAGAGCCCCAACGACCTGCCGCGCGGCACGCAGGCCACCTACGCGGCGAGCCTGAACGGGCTGATCGCGCTCGGCACCTGGTGCGCCTCGCGCAGCATCCAGCCGGTCGCCAGCACCGCGATGCCCTACGCGGAGACGGCGGCCACGGACGCGGTGCGCCGGCAGTACAACGCCCAGATCCGCGGGTCGGGCTGGGACTACGTGGACTTCGACGCGGCGGTGAGCGACGGCGGGTCGCCCGCCAGCGTCCGGCCGGAGTTCAGCTCGTTCCCGCGGGCACCGCACCCGAACGACGCGGGCGACATCGCGATCGCCGCGAACGTCCAGACCGTGCTGCAGCGCATCCTGGCAAGATAGGGCAGCGGTCGACGGAGCTGCAGGTTTCCGGGCAGGCAAGGCCGGGCTCTGCCCAAACCCGCCAAAGGGCCGAGCCCTCTGGAAACCCTTTTCTCAGGAGAGGGCGGTCCAAGAGCCCGGCCCTTGGCGGAGTTTGAGGCGCAGCCTCAACCTTCCTTGCCTGCCTCCGCCGGCCTCAGCGCTCCGGCGTCGCCCGGTCCGTGACCAGGAGCTGGTCCGGGCGCACCCAGACCTGCCACAGGCCGGCCTCCGTCTCCTGCGGCAGCTCGACCAGGATCGCCCCGTCGGCCCGGTTGCCGACCGGCCAGCCGATGTCGACGCTGTCGGCATCGACCTGGCGCACGGACGCGAAGCAGCGCGCGGCGCCGCCGCCGGCCTGCTCGATCTCGACCACGCGACAATCCGGGTCGAACGCGGTGTCCATCACCCGTGCCCTCAGGCGCACCGTCTGCCCTGGCCCGGGCGCTCGCAGGCTCATGCTCATCGTGGACGCTCCAATCGCGTCCACAGCATCCGCCATCCGTCCGGAGTCGCGCCAGCGGCAATGGAACGGCGGCTGCGGCGTCCCCGTGCTCCCGCTCAGCGGACGCGCGTGGGCGGGCTTGCGGCGCCGGGCGGATAGCTGGCCTCCGACGAGTAGGGAGCCTCCTTGCTGCCGTCGGTGAACGGGCTGCCGGGCGACTGCCCCGTGACCATCGGCGACTGGCCGGGCTCCAGCGCCGCGACCGGCGGCACCTGGGCTGCGCACCCCGCGAGGGCGGCCGCCAGCAGCGCCAAGGCGAAGGCGCGGGCCACGCCACGGCCCCCTGCCCTTCCGGTCCGTGTCCGGCCATGAGCGCCGGTCACTGCGGGATGCCGCCGCCGATGCCGCCCGCGCCGATCGCGGTGCCGCTCTGCGATGCTGTGGTGCCGCCCTGCTCCATGTCCGAGCTGATCGCGGCGCCGCTGCCGGCGGAATGGATCATCATCCCGTTGCTCTGCATCGCCGCCGGCGCGCCGATCACGCTGGTCATCGGCGCGGAGGCGTCGCCGCCGTCGATCCCGCCGCATCCCGACAGCAGCACCGCAATCCCGATCCACGCCACGCGCATCGTCGCCTCCGAACCGCCATCCCGATGCGGTCCATACGGCCGCTGCTGCCGCGGGTTGCCGGACAGGCGCGGCAAGGCCGTGCGACGGGCAGGTCCGGCCGGCCACGAAGGGCGTATCGGCAGGCGAACATGGCGCGGCGGATGGACGCGGCGCGCGAGACGCGACACCATGTGGAGTGATGGTGCTGTATATGGAGTGATGGTGCCGTCCCGCGTCCGGCATCGCCGCGGCGCCGCCACAGGAACACCGACATGGATTTCGACTGCTCCTGCCCGGAGGCCAGCACCTCGCAGCAGCTTGCCCGCGGCGTGCTCGCCGGGTTCCTGGTCCTGCTCGGGCTGTGGACGCTGCACGACTTCCTCACCGCGCTGGTGTGGGCGGCCATTCTGGCGATCGCGATCTGGCCGCTGTACCAGCGGGCGCAGCGCCGCTGGCCGCCGGGGCGGCACAACATCCTGGTGCCCGCGGCGTTCACGCTGGTGGTCACGCTGGTGTTCGTCGTCCCGCTGGTGCTCGCGGCGGTGCAGATCGGCAGCGATGCGCACGGCACCATCGCCTGGCTGGTGGACGCGCGGAACAACGGCATCCCCGTGCCCGCGGTGGTGGGCCAGCTGCCGTTCGGGCAGCGCCAGGTCGCGACCTGGTGGCAGCACAACCTCGCCGACCCGCACGGCGCGCAGGCGCTGCTCGGGCGCGGCACCCACGACGCCATGGCGCTGGGCCGCGAGATGGGCGCGCGCGTCGTGCACCGCTTCGTGGTGTTCGGCTTCACGCTGCTCACCCTGTTCTTCCTGTTCCGCGACGGGCCGACGGTCTCCGCGCAGATGCTGGTGGCCAGCCGGCGGGCGTTCGGGCCGCGCGGCGAGCGCATCGGGCGCCAGGTGATCGCGTCGGTGCACGGCACCGTGGACGGGCTCGTGCTGGTGGGCCTCGGCGAGGGGGTGGTGCTCGGCATCGCCTATGCCGTCGCGGGCTGCCCGCATCCGACGCTGCTGGGCGGGGCGACGGCGATCGCGGCGATGGTGCCGTTCGGCGCGGCGCTGGTGTTCTGCGCGGCCGCCCTGCTGCTGCTGGTGCAGGGCTCCACCGTGGCGGCGGTGGTGATCGTGGTGCTCGGCTTCGTGGTCACCTTCGCCGCCGACCACTTCATCCGCCCGGCGCTGATCGGCGGGGCGACCCGGCTGCCGTTCCTGTGGGTGCTGCTGGGCATCCTGGGCGGGGTGGAGACCTGGGGGATCATCGGACTGTTCCTCGGTCCGGCCATCATGTCCGCGCTGATCCTGCTCTGGCGCGAGTGGACCACCCCGGACGCCGCATGAGGGACGCCACGCGAGGCGGCGTGGCGGCTGGCGCCCGGCCTCGGGACCTGCCGCGTGGCTGAGGGCCTCGCGCCCGTCGGCCCGTCCGCGGCGTGGGGCCTGGCGGGGGAGGAGGCGGCGCGCATCGCCGCGACCCTGGCCGGCAAGACGGGGCACACCGACCCGTTCGTCGCCGCCGTGCTGGCGACGCGGATGCCGATCGTGGTGAGCGACCCGCGGCAGGCGGACAACCCGGTGGTGTTCTGCAACGACGCGTTCTGCGTGCTGACCGGCTACGACCGCGCCGAGGTCGTCGGCCGCAACTGCCGCTTCCTGCAGGGGCCGCAGACCGACCCCGCCGCGCTGCGCCTCCTGCGGACCGCGGTGCGCGAGGCGACGACGATCGAGATCGACATCCGCAACCACCGCAAGGACGGCACGCCGTTCTGGAACCGGCTGCTGCTGGGCCCTGTCCGCGACTCGTCCGGCGCGCTCGCGTATTTCTACGCGAGCCAGGTCGACGTGACGCTGGAGCGCGAGCGCCTCGTGGACCTGGAGAGCGACAAGGCATCGCTGACGGCGGCCCTGGGCGACCGGCAGCGGCTGCAGGAGGAGGGCGCCGCGCGGCTGCGCTTCGCCACGGAGGCGGGGCGCCTGGGCATCTGGAGCCTCGACCTCGTGTCGCGGTCGCTGTCCAGCTCGCGCCGCTTCCGTCGCATCTTCGGCCGCGATCCCGAGCGGGCGTTCTCCCTTTCCGAGATGCGCCAGGCGATCCACCCCGAGGACCGCGAGCGGGTCGAGGCGGCGGTTGCGGCAAGCCTGGCCGACGGCACCGACTATGGCGTGGAGTACCGCATCGTCCGGCCGGACGGCAGCCTGGGCTGGGTCGAGATGCGCGCCGAGGTGGAGGCCGCGCGCGACGGCACGCCGCTGCGCATGGCCGGCATCTCGCTCGAGATCAGCCAGCGCAAGCGCTTCGAGCTGCGCGCCGCCGCCATGGCCGCGTTCGACAAGCAGCTCCTGGTGCGGGAGGACCCGGGCGAACTGGTGTTCGCCGCCGCCGAGGCGCTCGGGCGCACGCTCGGCATCAGCCGCGTCGGCTACGGCACCGTCGACCTCGCCGCCGGGACGATCGCCATCGAGCAGGACTGGAGCACGCTGGGCACCGCGCCCCTGCGGGGGGTCATGCGGTTCCGCGACTACGGCTGCTACATCGACGAGTTGCGGCGCGGCGAGACGGTGGTGGTGGCCGACTCCGCGCACGACCCGCGCACGCGCGCGTCGGCGGCCGCGCTGGCCGCGATCGGCGCGTCCTCGTTCATCAACATGCCGCTCCCCGGGCACGAGGGCCTGGTCGCCCTGCTGTACCTCAACCACGCGACACCGCGCGAATGGAGCGGCGACGACCTCGACTTCATCCGCGAGGTGGCGCACCGCACCCACATGGCCGTGGAGCGGCGGCGGGCCGAGCAGGAGCTGCGGCGCCGCGCCGGCGAGTTCGAGGCCCTGGTGGAGAACGTCAGCCAGCTCGCCTGGATGGCCGAGCCGGACGGGCAGGTGTTCTGGTACAACCGGCGCTGGTACGCCTACACCGGCACCGACCTGGCGGCGATGCAGGGCGGGGGCTGGCGCGACGTGCACCATCCCGACCACGTCGAGGCGATCGCGGGCGAGCTGGCCGCGCACTGGGCACTGGGCGCGGCCTGGGAGGGCATCTACTCGCTGCGCGGCGCGGACGGGCGGTTCCGGCCGTTCCTGACCCGCGCCGAGCCGATCCGCGACGACGCCGGCAGGCTGGTGCGCTGGTTCGGCACCAACACCGACATCGCGGCCCAGCTGGAGGCGGAGCAGCGGCTGCGCGAGCTGAACGACACGCTGGAGCAGCGCGTCGCAGCGGAGGTTGCCGAGCGGCTGTGCGCGGAGGAGCAGCTGCGGCAGAGCCAGAAGATGGAGGCGGTGGGCCAGCTCACCGGGGGGCTGGCGCACGACTTCAACAACCTGCTCACCGGGATCACCGGCAGCATGGAGCTGCTGCGCACGCGCATCGCCCAGGGGCGGACCGCGGAGCTGGAGCGCTACCTGCTGGCCGCCGAGGGGGCGGCGCGGCGGGCGGCGGCGCTGACGCACCGGCTGCTGGCGTTCTCGCGGCGCCAGACGCTGTCGCCGCGCGCCACCGACGTCGACCGGCTGGTGGCGGGGATGGAGGAACTGGTACGGCGCACCGTGGGCCCGGCGATCGAGGTGGGCCTCGTGGCCTCGCCCGGTCTGTGGAGCACGCTGGTCGACCAGAGCCAGCTGGAGAACGCGCTGCTCAACCTGTGCATCAACGCGCGCGACGCGATGCCGCACGGCGGTCGCATCACCGTGGAGACCGGCAACCGGCGCATCGACGCCGCCGGCGCGCGCGACGACCTGCCGCCGGGCGACTACGTCTCGCTCGCGGTCAGCGACACCGGGATCGGCATGACGCCCGAGGTCGTGGCCAAGGCGTTCGACCCGTTCTTCACCACCAAGCCGCTCGGCGAGGGCACCGGGCTCGGGCTGTCGATGATCTACGGCTTCACCCAGCAGTCCGGGGGCCAGGCCAGGATCCACTCCATGCCCGGGCACGGCACGACCGTGCGGCTGTACCTGCCGCGCTTCCTCGGCGAGAACGAGGCCGTGGAGGCGGCGACCCTCCCGGAGGTGGCTCCTCGCGCGATCCCCGGGGCGACCGTGGTGGTGGTGGACGACGAGGCGACGGTGCGCATGCTGGTGGCAGAGGTGCTCGGCGATCTGGGCTATCGCACGCTGGAGGCGGGGGATGGCGCGGAGGGGCTGCGGCTGCTGGAGGCGACGGGCCGCGTCGATCTGCTGATCACCGACGTCGGGCTGCCGGGCGGACTGAACGGGCGCCAGGTCGCAGACGCGGCGCGGCAGCTGCGGCCGGCGCTGAAGGTGCTGTTCATCACTGGGTATGCCGAGAACGCGGTGGTCGGCCACGGGCATCTCGACCCCGGCATGCACATCCTGACCAAGCCGTTCACGCTCGAGACGCTCGGGGCGCGCGTCAAGGAGCTGGTGGGATAGGAGTGAAGCCTCTGCCCTGTGGCGGACGTCACCGCGCCATGTAGCGCCAGGACTAAGAAGAGAGTTCTTTCTTGAAAGAAAGAACCAAAGAGCTTTGCCCATAGAGGCCCGGAGCCGGTCGGGGGTCCTTGATCCTACGGGCAGAATCTTTCTGCTTCTTTTTCCTCAGAAAAAGAGGATTTCTGCTTGCCTGTGGAGACGGCTAGGCTTCGGCGAGCTTCTCGCGGCTGGCGCGGACGCGGTCCACGCGGCGGCCGTCCATGGCGAGGACCTCGAACATCCAGCCGGCGAAGGCGATGCGGTCCCCTGCCCTGGGCACGCGCTGCAGCAGGGCGAGGAGCAGGCCACCGAGCGTGTGGTAGCTGCCCTGGGCGGGGAGGTCGGGCAGGGAGAGGCGCGACTTCAGCTCGTCGACCGGCATCATGCCGTCCATCAGCAGGATGCCGCTGAGCACGGCGGCGGCGTCGCCGTCCTCGCGGCGCTCGCCCGCGTCGCCGACGATGGCTTCGAGCACGTCGGCGGCGGTGACCACGCCCTCGAAGCTGCCGTACTCGTCGATCACCAGGGCGAGGCCGAGGGTGTCGGCCTTCAGGCGCTCCAGGGCGTCGAGCGCGCTCACCGTGTCGGGAACCACCATCGGCTGGCGCAGGGCGGCGGCCAGGGACAGCTCGCCGCCGGAGAGCAGGAGGTTGAGCAGGTCCTTGGCCTGGACGACGCCGACCACGTTGTCGACGGAGCCGTCGCACACGACGAAGCGGCTGTGGTCGGCGGCGGCCAGCGTGGCGACGATCTCGTCCCGGGTGTCGCCGCGGTCGATCCAGGCGAGGTCGGTGCGCGGCGTCATCAGGGCGCGCACCGGCTTGTCCGCCAGGCGCAGCACGCGGCCGATCATGGCGTGCTCCTCGCTCTCCAGCACGCCGGTCTGCGCGCCCTCGGCCAGGATCGCCTTCAGCTCCTCCTCGGTCACGGTCTCGCGCTCGGCGAGCTTGGAGCCGAAGGCGGCGAGCACCAGGTCCGAGGAGCGGCTCAGCACCCACACCACCGGCGCGCTCGCTCTCGCCACGAAGGCCAGGGGGCGGGCGAGCATGGAGGCGACGCGCTCGGGCTGGCGCAGGGCGAGCTGCTTGGGCACCAGCTCGCCGACGACCAGGGTGAGGTAGGTGATCAGCACCACGACGAGGAACAGGGACAGCTCGTCGGCAACGGGGCGCAGCACGGCGATGCGCGCGAGCCAGGGCTGGAGCTGGGCGGCGAGGCGGGCGCCGCCGAACACGCCGGCCAGGATGCTGACCAGGGTGATGCCGACCTGCACGGTGGGCAGGAAGCGCTGCGGGTCGTCGGAGAGGGCAAGCGCGGTGCCGGCGCCGGTGACGCCCTTGGCCTCCAGCACCTGCAGGCGGGCGCGGCGCACGGAGACGAGGGACATCTCGCCCATGGCGAACACGCCGTTGAGCAGCATCAGCAGCAGGATGACGACGATCTCGACCGCAATTTCCATGGGCGGGAGACTACGACGTCGCGGGCGCGCGGCCCAGGGCGGGGCGGGAGAAGGCAGGGAAGGCCGGGCCCTGCCCGGACCCGCCAGGGGCGAGCCGCCCTGGACCGGCGTTGCCAAGAGAAGGCGATCCAAGGGCCCAGCCCTTGGCGGAGCTCGAGGCGGAGCCTCGACCTTGCCTGCTTCGGGCCACGGCGAACGATGCGGCCTGCGGTGCGCTATCCCGGCACGGCGGCTGCGGCCGGCCGCAAGGACAGGGATCTTCGCATGAACGCACGCCTCTCCCCGCTCGCGCTGCTGCTCGGACTGGGCGGCCTGGTGCCGTTCCTGGCCTGCGGGCTGGGCAGCATCACGTCGGGAGGCGCGGTGCCGGCCGACCGCGCGCTGCTGGCGCTGGTCGAGTATGCCGCGATCATCCTGAGCTTCCTCGGCGCGGTGCACTGGGGGCTGGCGCTGGCCGAGCCTGGCGGCGGTGCGGGGCAAGGCAGGGTGGAGCGGGCGCGGCTGGCGCTGGGCGTGCTGCCGGCGCTGATCGGCTGGGCGGCGCTGCTGGTGTCGGTGGCGGCGGCCCCGGCGATCGCGCTGGCGCTGCTGATCGCGGGCTTCCTCGCGACCACGGCGGTCGAGGCGCGGGCGGCCGGGGACGGGCTGGTGCCGGCGGCCTACATGCGGATGCGCTGGGGGCTGACCCTGGTGGTCGTGCTGGTGCTGGCGCTGGTGCTCCTGTCGCGGGTGTCGGGAGTCGTCGTCCGCCTGTGAACAGGCTTGTCCCAGGCTGCGAGATCGTTCATGTATTGTTAGACATTGCCCAGGGAACATGCACGATGACGGCGACGATCATACCCTTCCCACGTCCCGGGCCCGGTGGTCTCCGCCTTCCGGCCAGCACGGATGCCGTGCCGCTCCTGCCTTCGTCGTTGCCGGTCTTCGGCGCAGGTCCGGGCACGGCTTCCGGCCCGACCTGGCCGACGGACGCGGTGCGGCACGGACTGCAGCCGTCGCCGGGGGAACCGGGCGCGGCGGGGCCGTCCCCGGCACGCGGGACGCCCTACCTGGGGCCATGCCGGCGCCTCCGCGGACTGCGCTCGCAGGTGACGGGCGGAGCGATTGCGGCGGCGGCCCGGACGACGCCGAAGGCGACGGCGAGGGCAGCGGAACCCGAGCGGCTGACCCGGGCGCTCGAAGGCCTGCGCACGGCGCTGGCGCAGCAGGCAGCGGCGTTGGCCGGGTGGCGCGATTCGCTCGTCGAACTGGAGGGTGCGGTCGGTTCGCTGCAGTCCGGGATGGCACGACAGGGACGCGTGCTGCGCGAGCTCGGGACGCGGATGCCGGGGCCCGGTACGGCTGCGGGAGGCGCGGTGCACCCCCAGCCTTCGTGATGGAGGTCGACCTGGCTTGCGGACGCCGCGTGCGTCACGGCAGTCGGGGCGTCAGGGCCAGGTGGTTGAGGGGGCCGTGGCCGGCGCCGAGGCCGGGCGCCGTCTCGATCGCGACGCGCACGTAGCACCGGGCACGTGCCACCGCGTCGGGCAGGTCCATGCCCTGTGCCAGGCCCGCCGCCAGGGCGCTTGCCAGGGTGCAGCCGGTGCCGTGGGTGTGACGCGTCGCCACGCGGGGCTGCTCGAACGCCGTGGTGCCGTGCGGGGTCGCGAGCAGGTCGGTCAGCACCTTGCCCTGGAGATGGCCGCCCTTCAGCAGCACGGCCGCGGCGCCCATGCGCAGCAGGCGCTCGGCCGCGCGGTGCATGCCTGCGACGTCGGCGACCACCGCGCCGGTGAGGGCCTCGGCTTCCGGCAGGTTCGGGGTCAGCACCGAGGCCCTGGGCAGGAGCAGCTCCACCAGCGCCGCCACCGCGCCGGGTGCCAGCAGCGACTGCCCGCCCTTGGCGACCATCACCGGGTCGAGCACCAGCGGCACGTCCGTCGTGCGCAGCGCCTCGGCGACGGCCTCGATGATGGCCTGGTCGGCGAGCATCCCGGTCTTGATCGCGTCGGCGCCGAGGTCGTCGAGCACGCTGCGCACCTGCAGCGCCACGAACGCCGGCGCCACGGCCATGACGCCCTGCACGCCGAGGGTGTTCTGCGCCGTGAGTGCGGTCAGGGCGGTGGCGGCGTAGGCGCCCATGGCGGAGATCGCCTTGATGTCCGCCTGTATGCCGGCCCCCCCGCCGGAATCCGAGCCGGCGATCACCAGCACGCGCCCGCGCAGCCTCATCGCGTGGCTTCCTTCATGTGCCGGTCCAGGGGCGGCTCCCCCCGGTGGCCTTTCCAACGATCCAAGAGGATCGTCGGAACCTTGGCCACCTCCGCCTGGCGGGTCCGGGCAGAGCCCAGGCCTGCTATGCCGCGACCCGCGCGATCACGTCGCACAGCGCGCCGACGACGCGCCCGACCATGCGCTCGTCCTCGCCCTCGGCCATGACGCGGATCACCTTCTCGGTGCCGGAGGCGCGCAGCAGCAGCCGCCCGCTCGACGCCAGCTCGGCCTCGGCCTCGGCGGCGGCGGCCGTGACCGCGGGGTGGCCGAGAGGGGTCGGGCCGGTGAAGCGGACGCTGCGCAGCACCTGGGGCAGCGGGGTGAACAGGCGGCAGGCGCGGCTGGCGGGGCGTTCCTGCTCGACGAGGACCGAGAGCACCTGCAGGGCCGCGACCAGGCCGTCGCCGGTGGTGGTGAAGTCGGACAGGATCATGTGGCCGGACTGCTCGCCGCCGATGTTGATGCCGGTGGCGCGCATCTGCTCGGCGACGTAGCGGTCGCCGACCTTGGTGCGGTGGAGCGCCAGGCCGCGGCCGTCGAGGAAGCGCTCCAGGGCCAGGTTGGACATCAGGGTGGCGACCACGCCGCCGCCGCGCAGACGGCCGTCGCGCGCCCAGCTGTCGGCGATGACCGCGAGGATCTGGTCGCCGTCGACAAGCTGGCCGCGCTCGTCGGCGAGCAGCATGCGGTCCGCGTCGCCGTCGAGCGCGATGCCGAGGTCGGCGCCGTGCTCCAGCACCTTGGCGCACAGGTGGCGCGGCACGGTGGAGCCGCAGTCCTGGTTGATGTTGAAGCCGTCCGGGGCGACGCCGACCGGGATCACGGTGGCACCCAGCTCCCACAGCACGGTGGGGGCGACCTTGTAGGCGGCGCCGTGGGCGCAGTCGACGACGATGCGCAGGCCCTCCAGGGTGCGGCCGCGCGGGAAGCTCTGCTTGACGTTCTCGATGTAGCGGCCGGCGGAGTCGTTCAGGCGCGTCGCACGGCCGAGCTTGCGGGGGGCGGCCAGGCGGCCGGAGAGGTTCGACGCCATCAGGGCCTCGATCTCGGTCTCGCGGGTGTCGGACAGCTTGAAGCCGTCGGGGCCGAACAGCTTGATGCCGTTGTCCTCGAACGGGTTGTGGGAGGCGGAGATCATCACGCCGAGGTCGGCGCGCATGGAGCGGGTCAGCATCGCGATCGCGGGCGTGGGCAGCGGGCCCACCAGGATCACGTCCATGCCGGCGCCGGTGAAGCCCGCCACCAGCGCGGGCTCGATCATGTAGCCGGACAGGCGGGTGTCCTTGCCGATGATCACGCGGTGGCGGTGGTCCCCGCGCATGAACATCAGGCCGGCGGCCTGGCCGAGGCGCAGCGCGGTCTCGGCGGTCATCGGGTCGACGTTGGCGGTGCCGCGGATGCCGTCGGTGCCGAACAGCATCCGGGCCGGCGACGCGGGGGCGTCCGTGTCGGGCTCGGTCCCCGCGTGTGTCATGCCGTCGGCCATGGGCGCTCCTGTCGTGCACCGGCCGCGGGCCGGCGGGCGGGCCGCGGGCTCGGGTCGGGGTGTCCGCCAACCCTGTCATACGCGGGAAAGGTCATCAAACCGTTGCTCTCGGAACGGGCGTCGCGCCCGGCCCGCGGGATGGGCGTCACGCGCCGGGTCAGCCGGCGGGCGGCGGAGACCCGGAGAGCGCCTGCCAGACCCGGACCGCCTGCACGGTCTGCGCGACGTCGTGCACCCGCAGGATCGAGGCGCCCCGCGACAGCGCGTACAGCCCTGCGGCGAGGGAGCCGGGCAGCCGCGTCTTCGGCTCCACGGGGGTCGCGCCCTCGTCGAGGAAGCGTTTGCGCGACACGCCCACCAGCAGGCGGCAGCCGAGGCCGAGCAGCACAGGCAGGCGGCGCAGCAGCTGCGGGTTCTGCCCGGCGCGCTTGGCGAAGCCGATGCCGGGGTCGAGCGCCACGTCCGCCCTGCGCACCCCTGCCCGCTCCGCCCGCGCCAGGCTCTCGCCCAGCTCGGCGCGCACCTCGGCGGCGAGGTCGTCGTACTGCGCGAGCCCGGCCATGGTGCCCGGCGTGCCGCGCATGTGCATCAGCACCACAGGGCAGCCCGCACGCGCCACAACCGCCGCCGAGCCCGGGTCGTGGCCCAGGCCGGAGACGTCGTTGACGATCGCGGCCCCCGCGGCCAGCGCCGCCGCCATGGTCGCGGCGTGGCGGGTGTCCACTGAGATCGGCGCCCCGCAGTCCGCCAGTCCGGCGATCACCGGCAGCACACGGCGCATCTCCTCGTCGGGCGGCACGGGCTCGGCGCCGGGGCGGGTGCTCTCGCCGCCGATGTCGAGGATGTCGGCGCCCCCGGCCACCATCGCCAGGGCGGAGGCGACCGCGTCTCGCACGGCGAACTGCTCGCCGCCGTTGCTGAAGCTGTCTGGGGTGACGTTGACGATGCCCATGACCAGGGGGCGCTGCGGCAGGCCGGCCCAGGGCGGCGGCGTGGGCACGGTGTCGGGAAGGCCGACGGCCGGAACGATCCGGGCGTCGACGCGCGCCATGGTGTAGGCGAGGCCGCCCGGCAGGGGCAGGGCCAGGCCGAGACGGACGGCCTCGGCGGCGTCCTCGCCCTGGAGGAGGCCCAGCGGCTCGATCATGGGGTGCCCCGGAAAAGGGAAGGGCCGCACCGGAGAGACCGGGGCGGCCCAGAAGGAAGCAAGGCTGGGCCCTGCCCAGACCCGCCAGGGGCGAGCCGCCCCTGGACCGGCACTTTCTCAGAGGATGCGTTCCAAGGGCGCAGCCTTTGGCGGAGTCCAGAGGCAGAGCCTCTGGCCTTCCTTGCCTCAGCCCGGCTGCGGCTGCGGCCCAAGCCCGCCCATCGGGGCCGACGGGCGCGGCGTGCTCGGCACGCTGGCGCGGCGGGTCTCAGGGGCCGGCTCGTCGACCACCACGCGGATGACCTTCTCACCGCGCAGCACCGTGCGGATCTCGTCGCCGGACAGCGTCTCGTACTCCAGCAGGCCGTTGGCGAGGCGGTGCAGCTCCTCGATGTTCTCGGTGAGGATGTGCTTGGCGGTCGAGTAGGCGTTGTCGATGATCGACTTGATCTCGGCGTCGATCTCGCGGGCCGTCACCTCGGAGACGTTCTTGTTCTGGGTGACGGAGTGGCCGAGGAACACCTCCTGCGAGTTGTCCCCGTAGGCGATCATGCCGAGCTTCGTGCTCATGCCCCACTCGGTGACCATGCGGCGCGCGATGTCTGTGGCCTGCTTGATGTCGCTCGACGCGCCGTTGCTCACCTTGTCGTCGCCGAAGATGATCTCCTCCGCGACACGGCCGCCCATGGCCATCACCATCTTGGCGCGCAGCCAGGACTTGGAGTGCGACAGGCGGTCGTTCTCGGGCAGGCTCATCACCAGGCCCAGCGCGCGGCCGCGGGGGATGATGGTGGCCTTGTGGACAGGGTCGCACTCGCTCTCGTGCATGGCGACCAGGGCGTGGCCGCCCTCGTGGTAGGCGGTCATCCTCTTCTCGGCGTCGGTCATGACCAGGCTGCGGCGCTCGCTGCCCATCATCACCTTGTCCTTGGCGGCCTCCAGCTCGTTCATCGCCACCGTGCGCTTGCCGAGACGGGCCGCGAGCAGCGCGCTCTCGTTGACGAGGTTGGCGAGGTCGGCGCCGGAGAAGCCGGGGGTGCCGCGGGCGATCACCTTCGGGTCGACGTCGGAGGCGAGCGGCACCTTGCGCATGTGCACGCGCAGGATCTTCTCGCGGCCGTTCACGTCGGGGTTGGGCACCACGACCTGGCGGTCGAAGCGGCCCGGACGCAGCAGGGCGGGGTCGAGCACGTCGGGGCGGTTGGTGGCGGCGATGAGGATGACGCCCTCGTTGGCCTCGAAGCCGTCCATCTCGACGAGCATCTGGTTCAGGGTCTGCTCGCGCTCGTCGTTGCCGCCGCCCAGGCCGGCGCCGCGGTGGCGGCCGACGGCGTCGATCTCGTCGATGAAGATGATGCAGGGCGAATTCTTCTTGCCCTGCTCGAACATGTCGCGGACGCGGCTGGCGCCGACGCCGACGAACATCTCGACGAAGTCGGAGCCGGAGATGGTGAAGAAGGGCACGTTGGCCTCGCCGGCGATGGCGCGGGCCAGCAGGGTCTTGCCGGTGCCGGGAGGACCGACGAGCAGCACGCCCTTGGGGATCTTGCCGCCGAGGCGCTGGAACTTCTGCGGGTCCTTGAGGAACTGGACGATCTCCTCCAGCTCGGACTTCGCCTCGTCGATGCCGGCGACGTCGTCGAAGGTGACGCGGCCCTGCTTCTCGGTGAGCAGGCGGGCCTTGGACTTGCCGAAGCCCATGGCGCGGCCGCCGCCGGACTGCATCTGGCGCATGAAGAACACCCACACGCCGATCAGCAGCAGCATCGGGAACCAGCTCAGCAGGTAGTGGAGCAGGGAGTTGCTGTCCTGGTCCTCGGGCTTGGCGATGACGCGCACGCCCTTGGCGGTCAGGTTGCTGACCAGGGCGGGGTCGTCCGGCGTGTAGGTCTGGAAGGCGTGGCCGTCGGTCAGCTGGCCGCTCACGGTGTGGCCCTGGATCACGACGTCACGCACGTGGCCGGTGTTCACGTCCCCGAGGAAGTCGGAGTACGCGACCTGGGCCGCTGGATGCTGCGTGCCCCCGGGCTGAAAGATGTTGAAGAGCACCACCAGCAGAAGCGCGATGATGACCCAGAGAAGCAGGTTCCGACCGAAATTGCTCATATGATCCAGTACCAGGCCCGACGGGGGCGGCGGCGCCGCGTTGACTGACGACATGGGGTCGGCGGCGTTCTTATGCAGCCCCGCAGGTTAACGCCGTATCAGCGCATCACGGTAGTGCGTTCAGCGGGCGGCGTCACCTTCGCCGAGGGCGGTGTCGAACGGGGCGGGCGAGGCCGGCGCGGGCGGGTCGAACACCAGCCGGACAGGGCGGAAATCGGACGTTTCCGGCCTGTCGGCGGCCTCGTGCGGCACGGCGACGACACGGCCGTCGCGCCTGAGGGCTGGCAGCGTCGCGCGGATCGCCGCGGGCAGGCCACCGCGCGTGCCGCGGCCGGCGTCGGCGCCGAGGGCGCCCAGGGTCA
>CAXSER010000004.1:0-32269 GCA_964236315.1 uncultured Acetobacteraceae bacterium
GCTGCCGGAGCCGGCACCGCTGCCGGGCTTGGCGCGGCTCCGTCTGCTGCCGCACCATCCGGGGCGCCGGCGTCGGTGACCGCGTGCGCCGGCAGGTCCTCCTCCGCGCGTCGCAGCTTGGCCTGGATCGGCGCCACGTCGTCCGGCTCCGGCTTGAACACCAGGGCGCGGCGCCACTGGTCCGCCGCCTCGCGCCTGCGTCCGGCCGCCCAGTAGGCGTCGCCGAGGTGCGCGTTGATCGTCGCGTCGTCCGGCTGCAGCTCGGTGGCGCGCTCCAGACGCCGCACCGCGCCGGCCACGTCGCCCTGGCGCAGCATCACCCAGCCGAGGCTGTCGACCACCTCGCCGTCCTCCGGCTTGGCCGCCACCGCACGCTGCAGCAGGTCGCGGGCGCGGCCGAGGTTGCGGTTCTGGTCCGCCCAGGAATAGCCCAGGTAGTTCATCACCACCGCCTCGTCCGGCGAGATCCGCAGCGCGTGCTGCAGGTCGTCCTCCGCGCGCTTCCACTCGTGCGCCCGGTCCAGCGCCACGCCGCGGTCGAAGAACAGCGCCCAGTCCGCCTTGTCGGGGTCGGGGAGGCGGGCCATCGCCGCGTCGTAGGCCGTCACCGCATCGCCGAACCGCTTCTGCCGCGCGAGCTGCCCGCCGAGCTGCTCAAGCGGCTCCGGCTGGTTCGGGTACTGTGCCGCAAGCTGCCGCAGATCGCGCTCCGCCTTCTCGTTCTCGCCCAGCACGCCCTCGAACTGCGCGGTGCGCAGTGCCACCACCGCGTGCAGCGGGTCGTCCTCGGCCACGCCGCGCAGCAATGCCAGTCCCTCCTCCGCCTGGTGGGCAGCGAGCAGGATGTCGCTTGCCAGCAGCTTGGCCGCGGTGAAGTCCGGCCGCATGCCCAGCGCGAGGCGCAGCAGCACCTGCGCGAAGGCGTCGGCGTTCTGCTGGCGCAGCGACGCGGCCATCGCCAGGTAGGCTTCCGCGATCCCCTCGGCCGGCGTGGAGATCACCGGCCGCTCCACCGCTGCCAGCAGCCCGGGCCCCGCCATCGCCAGGTCCGGGCTCTGCGCCACCATCGCGGCGATCGTCTCGCGCGCCTCCGCCACGTGACCGTGCCGCGCCTCGAAGCTCGCCACGATTTGGCCGAGGCGCAGGTTGGTGCCGGTGAAGCCGTTCTGCGCGTCCGCGAACAGCCGCGCTGCCTCCTCCGCACGCCCTGCCTGGTCGGCGATCATCGCCGCGTGCAGCGCGTAGATCCCCTGGGCGTGCTTGTCGCGCATCAGCGGGCCAAGCGTGCCCAGCGCGGCATCGGTGTCTCCCGCGCCCTGCTGCGCCCAGGCCACCAGCAGCGGCTTGATGATGTCGGTCAGCGGCTGCGGCGGCAGCCCGCCATACAGTGCCTGCGCCGTCGGCCACTCCGCATCCTGCGCCTTGGTGTCGCCCAGCAGCAGCAGCGCCGCCGCACTGTCGTGCAGCTGCACCGCCAGCGGCACCGCCTCCTCGCGCCCTGCCAGCAGGCACGCCAGGAACGTCTGCTGCTGCAGCGTCACATTGCCCGAGTCCGCCCGCAGCGCGCGCAGCAGCAGGTCCGCGGCGTCCGCCGGGTCGTCCTTCGACATCGCGAACTGCCCGCCCAGGAACGCCCCGAACGCACCCGAGCCGACCTCGTCGGAGTCGTCATCGGAGGCCTCTGCCTGGCTGCCGTCCGCCTGACCGTCCGTCCCGGCCTGCGCGTCCGGTGCCACGTCCGGGTCCCGGTGCGGGAGCACAGTGGGCGCCTGTCCTGGCGAGGGCGCCAGCGCCGGCGCGTCCGGCTGTTCCGGCGGCGTGCCCGGCCGCGCGCCGGCCTTGGGCTGCGGCGCGGCCATCGCGGTGCCGGCGAGCAGGGCCAGCCCCGCGACGCCGGCCAGGAGCCCGCGCCGGACACGGGGTGCCAGCGGGGAAGCGGGAGCGGGAACGGCGAGAATGAGGACCATGCCGCAAGCCTAGCGAGCACGCCGGTGCACGGGAAGCGGGGCAGGGCGGACGCAAGAAAGGTTGAGGCACTGCCTCGAACTCCGCCAAAGGCTGGGCCTTTGGGAACCGCTCCTCAGGTCAAGGGATCCAGCAGGCTCACGACCTTTTGCGGGTGCGGGCGTTGCTGCTCGGAAGTCCCAACGATCGCCCTGGATCGTCGGGATGGCAGAGGAGCCGCTCCTAGGCCGCGGCGTCCAGCTCCACGCCCAGGGCGCCCAGCAGCCGCGCCCGCAGCGCCGCCATCCCCGGGTCCGACGCCCTGCGCGGGCGCGGCACGTCGATCGTCACCTCCACCGCCAGGCGTCCTCGGTCGAGCACCAGCGCCCGATCCGCCAGCAGCAGCGCCTCGTCCACATCGTGCGTCACCAGCAGCACGGCGCAGCGGTGCTTCTGCCACAGCGCGCCGACCATCGCCTGCATCCGCAGCCGCGTCAGCGCGTCGAGCGAGGCGAACGGCTCGTCGAGGAGCAGGAACTCCGGGGAGCGCACCATCGCCCGCGCGATCCCCGCACGCTGTGCCTCGCCGCCGGACAGCGTCATCGGCCAGGCGCCTGCACGGTGCGACAGGCCCACCTCGTCCAGCGCCGCCTCCGCCCGCGCGCGCACGTCCGGCCCGTGCAGGCCCAGCGCCACGTTGCGCCATACCCGACGCCACGGCAGCAGGCGCGCCTCCTGGAACACCACCGCGCGACGCTCCGGCACGGTGACGCTGCCCTCCGTTACGGGGTCGAGGCCGGCTAGGGTGCGCAGCAGCGTCGTTTTGCCAGAGCCGGAGCGGCCGAGCAGGGCCACGAACTCGCCGGCCGCGATGTCGAGATCGAGCGAGTCGAGTACCGCAGGGCCGGTGAAACGACGGGTCAAGGAGCGGACCTGCACTGCGGACATCGGGGGCTCCGGAAGGAAGGATAGAGAGCAAGGCCGGGCTCTGCCCGGACCCGCAAAGGGCCAGGAGGCCCTTTGATCCCATTGCTTAAGGAGGGGCTTCCAAAGGCGAGCCTTTGGCGGAGTTTGAGGCAGAACCTCAACCTTGCTTTCCTCGGGACGGGTCAGAACGCCTTGGCGGTGCCGCCCATCAGCTCGGCCGCCGTCATCTGCGACAGCGACGTCGATCCGCCGCCGGTGAACAGCGGCCGGCGCGCCTGCAGCATCGGGTCGGGCGAGCACGTCGAGACGTTCAGCAGCGGGAACAGCGTCTCCGCGACCCGGTAGGCCTCCTCCAGGTGCGGGTAGCCGGAGCCGATCACGGCGTCGATGCCAAGCGCGCGGTACTCGGCGAGGCGAGCCGCCACCGTCGCGGGCGAGCCGACCAGGGCGGTGCCGGCGCCGCCGCGCACCAGGCCGACGCCGGCCCACAGGTTGGGGCTGACCTCGAGACCGTCGCCGCCGGCCTGCCTCGCGCGATCCTGCAGCTCCAGCATGCGGCGCTGCCCGACGGAGTCGGTCTCGCGCCGCAGCTTGCCCTGCGCGGCCTCGATCATCTCCGGCGACAGCTTGCTGATCAGCTTGCGCGCCGCGGTCCAGGCCTCGTCGTCGGTGTCGCGCACGATGAAGTGCAGGCGGATGCCGTAGCGCAGGGTGCGGCCGCGCGCAGCCGCCTTGGCGCGCATCGCCGCGATCTTGCCGGCGACCGCGGCGGGGGGCTCGCCCCAGGTCAGGTAGGTGTCGATGTGCTCGGCCGCGATGTCCATCGCCGGGTCGGAGGAGCCGCCGAACCACAGCGGCGGATACGGCGACTGCACCGGCGGAAAGAACAGCCGGGCGCCCTTGTTGCGCAGGAATTGACCCTCGAAATCGACGGTCTCGCCGCGCATCATGCCGCGCCAGACGGTGAGGAACTCCGCGGTCTGGGCGTAGCGCTCGTCGTGGTCGAGGAAGATGCCGTCGCCGGCCAGGTCGGTGGGGTTGCCGCCGGCAACCACGTTAAGGATCAGCCGGCCGTTGCTGAGGCGGTCGAAGGTGGCCGCGAGGCGGGCGGCCTCGGCGGGCAGGGTCGAGCCGGGGCGGAGTGCGACGAGGTAGCGGAGCTGCTCAGTGTGTGTGACGACGGAGGTGGCGACGCCCCAGGCGTCCTCGCAGCCCGGCCCGGTGGGCAGCAGCACGCCGTAGTATCCGAGACGGTCGACGGCCTGGGCCAGCTCGCGCAGGTAGCCGTTGGTGGCTGGACGGGCGCGCTCCTGCGAGCCGAGGAAGGTGCCGTCGCCGCTGGTGGGCAGGAACCAGAGGAAATCGAGTGGCGGCTGCGCAGGCGGGACGGCGACGTTCATGGGATATTCCCGGGATTGCTGAAGCCAGCCCCCACCGGCTGTCGCGAGGGGCTTCACGTGCGCCGGTCCAGGGGCGGCTCGCCCCTGGCGGGTCCAGGGCGGAGCCCTGGCCTTATCTCGCAAGCAGCACCGGCCGCCATGCCAGCAGCCGCCGCTCCATCCAGCGCACGCCGATGTCGGCGCCGAGGCCGAGGAGGGCGTAGCTCAGCAATCCGACCATGATGATGTCGGTGCGCAGGAAGTCACGGGCGTCCATCATCATGTAGCCGAGGCCGGAGGAGCTGTTGATCTGCTCGCCGACGACGAGGCTGAGCCAGCCGATGCCAACGGCGTAACGCAGCCCGACCAGGAAGCCGGGCAGGGCGCCGGGGAGGATGACCTCGCGGATCATCTCGGTGCGAGAGAGACCGAGGACGCGGGCGCTTTCCACGAGCTTCGGATCGACGCCGCGGATGGCGGCGAACAGGTTGAGGTAGATCGGGAAGATCGCGCCGAGCGCCACGAGGGCGATCTTGGGCGTCTCGCCGATGCCGAACCACAGGATGAACAGCGGCACCAGCGCAAGGTGGGGCAGGGTGCGGGCCATCTGCATCGGCGCGTCGACCGCGTCCTCGCCGAGGCGAGACAGGCCGGCGACCAGGGCCATGGCGACGCCGGCGACGACGGCGATGGCGAGGCCTGCGGCGACGCGGGCCAGGGAGACGAGGGTGTCGGCGGGCAGGGTGCCGTCGAGCACGAGCTGCCAGAAGCTGGCGGCGATGGAGGCGGGCGAGGCCAGGGTGCGGGGCGAGACCAGGCCCGCGGAACTGGCGAGCTGCCAGGCGGCGACCAGTAGCAGGGGGGAGGCAAGGCGGCGCAGCACGCGTAAGGCAGCAGCGGTGCCACGTACGGCAAACGCGGCGCCGGCAACGGGAGAAACCCGGGCCGGGAGGGTTCGGGGCCGGCCAAGCAGGACGTCGGACATCAGGCCTCCTCGCGGCGGATCGTCAGGGCTGGCGCCTGATCCGGGACGCCTTCATTTTACACGATCGGTCGCCGTGTCAATCCCGATAGCACGTCATGTGACGGTGGAATGCTGTGAACTCCCTGCGAGACTGCATTCCAGACCAGAGACTGGCGCATGCCGACCGGATAGGGGGGGGGGCGGCGCGGCTGCCGGATCCGGGCCGGTTGACGCCGACGTCACAGCGTCATCACGTTCCGGCTGCAACCCGGTGCACACTGCCGCGCTTGGCTTGAGCATTGCATCGGCCGGGGTGCAGAGCAGGCGCAGGAGATGACCATGGTGTTCACGAACCCGATCCAGGCCGCCTGCCCGCGGCAGGCCTGCGCTCCGGAGGGCGGCGCCGCCGATCTCGCCCTGGGGCGCGACATCGACAAGACGTGCATCGACACCATCCGCACGCTGTCGATGGACGCGGTGCAGAAGGCGAACTCGGGCCACCCCGGCACGCCGATGGCGCTGGCTCCGGTCGGCTACACGGTGTGGCAGCGCTTCCTGCGCACCGACCCGGCCGAGCCGAGCTGGCCGAACCGCGACCGCTTCGTGCTCTCCGTCGGCCACGCCTCGATGCTGCTGTACTCGCTGATCCACCTCGCCGGCATCCGCGCCGTCAACGAGCACGAGGACACGGACGCCCCCGCGCTGACCATCGACGACCTCAAGGCCTTCCGGCAGGCAGACAGCAAGACCCCTGGCCACCCCGAGTACCGCATGACCTCGGGCGTGGAGACCACGACCGGCCCGCTCGGCCAGGGCTGCGGCAACTCCGTCGGCATGGCGATGGCCGAGCGCTGGCTGGCCGCGCGCTACAACAAGCCCGGCTTCACCGTGTTCGACCACCGCGTCTACGTGCTGTGCGGCGACGGCGACATGATGGAGGGCGTGACGCAGGAGGCGGCCTCGGTGGCGGCGCACCTGAAGCTGTCCAACCTGCTGTGGATCTACGACAGCAACCACATCACCATCGAGGGTAGCACCGACCTGGCGTTCAGCGAGGACGTCGCCGCCCGGTTGCATGCGTACGGCTGGCATGTCGCGGACGTTGCGGACGCCAACGACACCGAGACGTTGGCTGCGGCGATCGAGGCGGCGCATGCCGTCACCGACCGGCCGAGCTTCATCCGCGTGCACTCCACCATCGGCTTCGGGGCGCCCAAGAAGGCGGGTACCGCGGCAGCCCATGGCGAGCCACTCGGCGCCGAGGAGATCAAGGCGGCCAAGACCTCCTACGGTTGGCCGCCAGATGAGAGCTTCCTGGTTCCGGATGGCGTGCGCGAACATTTTGCCGACGTAATGGGCAGGCGTGGCAATGCGCTGCGCACGGAGTGGGATGGGATGTTCGCGAAGTATCGCGCGCAGTATCCCGAGTTGGCTGGAGAACTGGACATGATGAACCAGCACACCCTGCCGGAGGGCTGGGATGCGGACATCCCGGTGTTCGAGGCGAGCGAGAAGGGGGTGGCCAGCCGGGATTCCTCGCAGAAGGTGCTCAACGCGATCGCGCCGCATGTGCCGTGGCTGATCGGCGGCGCGGCGGATCTGGCGCCGTCCACCAAGTCCAACCTGACGTTCCAGGGGGCCGGCAGCTTCGAGGCTGATAATTACGGCGGTCGCAACTTGCACTACGGCATCCGCGAGCACGCGATGGGATCGATCACCAACGGTCTCGCGCTCAACGCGCTGCGTTCCTACGCATCGGGGTTCCTGATCTTCAGCGACTACATGAAGCCGCCGATCCGGCTGTCGGCGATCATGGAGCTGCCGGTGGTCTACATCTTCACCCACGACAGCATCGGCGTCGGCGAGGATGGGCCCACCCACCAGCCGATCGAGCAGCTCGCTCAGCTTCGTGCCACGCCGGGGCTGATCACGTTCCGGCCGGCGGACGCCAACGAGGTGGCCGAGGTGTGGCGCGTGATCCTGCCGCTCAAGGAGCAGCCGGTGTGCCTGATCCTCAGCCGCCAGGCCCTGCCGACGGTGGACCGCTCGAAATGCGCCTCGGCGAAGGGTGTGGCGAAGGGGGCCTACGTCCTGGCCGACTGCGATGGCACGCCGGAGGTGATCCTGATGGCGACGGGCAGCGAGGTCGCCTTGGCGATGGGCGCGCACGAGACGCTGCGGGGCGAGGGGATCGCCTCGCGCGTGGTGTCGATGCCATCGTGGGAGCTGTTCGAGCAGCAGCCGCAGGCGTATCGCGACGAGGTCCTGCCGCCCGCCGTGACGGGGCGGGTGACGATCGAGCAGGCGGCGACGATGGGCTGGGACCGTTATGCCGGTGCGTCGGGGAAGATCATCGGCATGCACACCTATGGCGCCTCGGCTCCGCTTTCGTCGCTGCTGACCAAGTTCGGCTTCACCCCGGAGAAGGTGGCCGAGGCCGCCCGCGAGCAGGCGATGGCCAGCCGTGCCAAGGCGAAAACTCCCGCCTGACGCCGCCCTCCTGCGGGAGGCACCAACGGATGCAGGTCCAGGAGCGGCTCGCCCCTGGCGGGTCCAGGGTAGAGCCCTGGCCTTCCCTCACTGGAGATCACCCATGCCCGACTCCAATCCCGCCGCTTCCGGTCCCGACACCCAGTCCGAAAACCCGCAGGCCGGCACCGGGCGGGAGAGTCCGCTGCGCAAGCTCGGCGAGCGTGGCCAGTCGGTGTGGCTCGACTTCATCCGCCGCTCGTTCCTCGCCGACGGCAGCCTGCAGAAGCTGGTGGACGAGGACGGGCTGGGCGGCGTGACCTCCAACCCGTCGATCTTCGAGAAGGCGATGGGCGGTGGCGACGACTACGACACGCAGTTCAAGCAGCTTGCGGCGAAGGGCGACCATGATGCCTCGGCGCTGTACGAGGCAATGGCGATCGACGACATACGGGCGACGGCGAAGATCCTGCTACCGGTGTTTGAGCGCACCGAGGGGCTGGACGGCTATGTCAGCCTGGAGGTCTCGCCGTATCTCGCCCTGCGTGCCGATGAGAGCATCGCGGAGGCGCGACGCCTGCACGGCATGGTCGATCGTCCGAACCTGATGGTCAAGGTGCCGGGCACGACGGAGTGCGTGCCGGCGATCCGCACGCTGATCGCGGACGGCATAAACATCAACGTCACGCTCCTGTTCTCGATTGACGCCTACAAGGCAGTTGCCGAGGCGTACATGGCGGGCCTGGAGGAGCGCCACGGCAAGGGCGAGGACATCAGCCGCATCTCCAGCGTCGCCTCGTTCTTCGTCAGCCGGATCGACGCGGTAATCGACAAGAAGATCGACGAGCGGCTGAAGGCGAACGATCCGGAGACGGCGGCGCTGAAGATGATTCGAGGCAAGGTCGCGATCGCCAATGCCAAGCTGGCCTACGTTTACTACAAGGAGATGGTGGCGACCCCGCGCTGGCAGACGCTCAAGGCCGCAGGCGCCAACCCGCAGCGCCTGCTCTGGGCCAGCACGGGAACCAAGGACAAGGCGTACAGCGACGTGCTTTACGTCGAGGAGTTGATCGGGGCGGAGACCGTCAACACCATCCCACCGGCCACGATGGACGCGTTCCGCGACCACGGCACGCCGCGCGACTCGCTGGAGGAGGACGTCGACGGTGCGCGCCATGTCATCGACGAGGCGAAACGGCTGGGTCTCGACCTTGCCGACGTGACGACGCAACTGGTCGCCGACGGGGTGAAGCTGTTCGCCGATGCCTTCGACAACCTGCTGGGCGCGGTGGCGGAGAAGCGCACCAAGCTGCTTGGCAGCACCGTGTCGGACCTGAAGCTCGCGCTGCCGGAGTCGTTGCAGAAGGCTGTGGATGCCGAGATGGAAGCCTGGCGCGCCAGCGGCAAGGTGCGCCGGCTGTGGGTCCACGACGCCTCGCTGTGGACTGGCGAGGACGAGGCGGAGTGGCTCGCCTGGCTGCATGTCGTGCAGGAGCGCACGGAGCACGTCGAGGAGCTGGTCGCGTTCGGCAAGGAGGTTGCGGCGGAGGGGTTCACCCAGGCGCTGCTGTTGGGGATGGGCGGGTCGAGCCTCGGGCCGGAAGTGCTGGCGGAGACGTTCGGCCATCGGGGCGGGCATCCGGAGCTGCACGTGCTCGACAGCACCGACCCGCAGCAGGTCGCCACGTTCGCCGGCAAGCTCGACCTCGCGAAGACGCTGGTGATCGTGTCGTCGAAGTCGGGCGGCACGCTGGAGCCGAACATCCTCAAGGCATATTTCTTCGATGCCATGCAGAAGGCGGTCGGCGTGGACAAGGCGGGCAGTCACTTCGTCGCCGTGACGGACCCTGGCTCGCACATGGAGGACGTCGCGAAGAAGGACGGCTTCCGCCACATCTTCCACGGCGACAAGAAGATCGGCGGGCGGTATTCGGTGCTGTCGAATTTCGGCCTGGTGCCGGCCGCGGCCATGGGCATTGACGTCGCGCAGTTCCTTGCGAGCGCGAACCTCATGGTGCAGGCCTGTGCTGCCGGCACACCGCCCAAGTACAACCCCGGCGTGCAGCTCGGCGTGGCGATGGGCGTCGCCGCGAAGCAGGGGCGCGACAAGCTGACCATCGTCGCCTCGCCCGGTGTCGCGGACATGGGTGCCTGGCTGGAGCAACTGGTCGCAGAGTCCACAGGCAAGCAAGGCCTCGGGCTGGTTCCGGTAGATGGCGAGACGCTGGCCACCCCGGACCATTATGGCGAGGATCGTCTGTTCGCCTACCTGCGCCTCAACGACGCGCCCGATGCCGCGCAGGACAAGGCGATCGAGGTGCTGGAGAAGGCAGGGCAGCCAGTGATCCGCGTCGGCCTCAACGGCCACGCCGAGATCGCCCAGCAGTTCTTCCTGTGGGAGTTCGCCACCGCGGTGGCCGGCACGATCCTTGGCATCAACGCGTTCAACCAGCCCGATGTCGAGGCCAGCAAGATCGAGACGCGCAAGCTCACCGATGCCTATGCCGAGAGCGGTAGCCTGCCGCCGGAGACGCCGTTCGCGGAGTTCGAGGGCATCGCCCTGTTCGCGGACGCGAAGAACACCGAAGCTCTGCGTGCCGATAGCCTGGACGCGGTGATCGCCAAGCAGGTTGGGCGCATCGGGACTGGAGACTACGCAGCGTTGCTGGCGTACATCGAGCGCGATGACGCCAGCCGCGTTGCCCTGCAGGCCATGCGGCTCGCGATCCGCGACGCGAAGCACGTCGCCACGGTGGCTGAGTTCGGGCCGAGGTTCCTGCACTCCACCGGGCAGGCATACAAGGGCGGGCCGGACAGCGGCGTGTTCATCCAGATTACCGCCGCCGACCGCGCCGACCTTGAGGTGCCCGGGGAGAAGTACAGCTTCGGCACGGTGAAGGCGGCGCAGGCGCGTGGGGACTTTGACGTGCTCGCCGAGCGTGGGCGCAGGGCGTTGCGGGTGCACTTGGGAAGCGACGTGGCCGCGGGGCTGGCACGGCTGCACAAGGCGCTAGCGGCCGCGTTGAAGTGAGGCCAGGGGATTTGCTCCTGGACCTCGTCAAAGGCGCGCCTTTGGTAACTTGACTTGATTCATGGGATCAAAGGGCCCCGGGCCCTTTGCGGGTTCGGGCAAAGCCCGACCTTAGCTTTCTTCCTGCAGGAGGGTACACGCGATGGAACTCGGCGTCATCGGACTCGGCCGCATGGGCGGCAACATCTGCCGCCGCCTGTTGCGTGCCAAGCACAGCATCGTGGCCTTCGATCGCGACGACAAGGCGGTCAAGACCGTGACCGGCAGTGGCGGCCAGGGTGCGTCTGGCGTCGAGGACATGGTGCGCCAGCTCAAGACGCCGCGGGCGATCTGGGTGATGCTGCCTGCCGGGCCGATCACCGAGGCGACGGTGACGCAACTCGCCGGCCTGCTCTCGCCGGGCGACACGATCATCGACGGCGGCAACTCGTACTACAAGGATGACATCCGCCGCGCCCGCGAGCTTCGCGGCAAGCAGATCAACTACGTCGACGTCGGCACCTCGGGCGGCGTGTTCGGCCTGTCGCGCGGCTACTGCATGATGATCGGCGGGCCGGCGGAGGAGGTCACGCGCCTCGACCCGATCTTCGAGGCGCTGGCGCCAGGGATCGGCGACATTCCCAGGACAGAGGGACGTGGAGAGGAGCGCGATCCGCGGCCGGAGAAGGGCTACATGTATTGCGGGCCGGCCGGCTCCGGGCATTTCGTCAAGATGGTGCACAACGGCATCGAGTACGGGATGATGCAGGCGTATGCCGAGGGCTTCGACATCCTCGCCGGCAAGGCTTCCGGCGAGCTGGCGGAGGAGGAGCGCTTCACGCTGGACACCGCCGACATCGCCGAGGTGTGGCGCCGGGGCAGCGTGGTGTCGTCGTGGCTGCTCGACCTCACGGCAAACGCGCTGGCGGAGAACTCCACGCTGTCGGAGTTCAGCGGCGAGGTGCACGACTCCGGCGAGGGGCGCTGGACCATCGAGGCGGCGATCGAGCAGGCAGTGCCGGTGCCGGTGCTGTCCTCTGCACTATATGCCAGGTTCCGCTCGCGCTCCGGCAACACCTTCGGCGAGAAGCTGCTGTCCGCGATGCGCTTCCAGTTCGGCGGCCATGTCGAACAGCTACCGGGCGACACCAAGCCGGCCGAAGTGAAGCATGAGGACGCGGTCAAGAAAGGCGGCTGAGTGCTGTGCCGCCGGATGAGAGGCTGAATATGGTGGAGGTTGCCGACACCCGTCTGTCCGACGATCCCGAGGCGCTGAGCCGCGGGACCCCGGTCGCGGCACCACCGTGCACCATGGTGATCTTCGGCGCGGGCGGCGACCTGACGCGGCGCCTGCTGATGCCAGCAATCTACAACCTGCGCGCCGGCGGTCTGCTCAGCGAAGAGTTCCGCGTGGTCGGCGTGGATCGTCTCGAGAGCGACGACCAGTCGTTCCGAGACCGTCTCAACGAGGCGATGGAGGACTTCGTCGCCCATCGGCGTGGCGGCGACACGATGGACCGCGCCGCCTGGGACTGGCTGCGCGCGCGTGTCAGCTACGTGCAGGGAGACTTCGACGATCCCGCGCTGTACGAGCGGCTCGGCATCGGCATCGGCGACGGCAACTGCGTGTTCTACCTTGCCGTCGCCGATCGCTTCTTCGGCCTGATCGTCGATCGCCTGGCACAGGCTTCGCTGATGCAGCAGCGTGACAGCCGGTTCCGTCGCGTGGTGGTCGAGAAGCCGTTCGGCCACGATTTCGGCAGCGCGCGCGCCCTGAATGCCCGTCTGCTGCGCGCCGTCGACGAGAGCCAGATCTTCCGCATCGACCACTACCTTGGCAAGGAGACAGTGCAGAACATCATGGCGCTTCGCTTCTCCAACGGGATGTTCGAGCCGCTGTGGCGACGCGACCACATCGACCACGTGCAGATCACTGCTGCCGAGACGGTCGGTGTCGAGCGGCGTGGTGCGTTCTACGAGAGCACCGGCGCGATGCGCGACATGGTGCCGAACCACATGTTCCAGCTGCTCGCCATGGTAGCGATGGAGGCGCCGACCTCGTTCGACGCGGATGCGGTGCGGACGGAGAAGGCCAAGGCGATCCAGTCGATCCGGCCGCTGAATCGCGAGAACGCGCTCAACCGTGTGGTGCGCGGCCAGTACCGCGCCGGCAGCATCGGCGGCCACAACGTTCCCGCCTACCAGGACGAGGCCGACGTGGACGCGCGTTCCTCGACCGAGACGTATGTGGGGCTCAAGCTCGCGATCGACTCGTGGCGCTGGGCGGGCGTTCCGTTCTACATCCGCACCGGAAAGCGTCTGGCAACACGACGCACGGAGATCGCGATCCACTTCAAGCAGGCGCCATATGCGCTGTTCCGCGACACGCCTGTCGAGAAGCTCACGCCCAACATCATGACGCTGCAGATCCAGCCGAGCGAAGGCGCCACCCTGCAGTTCAGCGCCAAGGTGCCTGGGCCCACGGTACGGCTCGGCGGCGTGAAGATGAACTTCAACTATGCGGACTGGTTCAGCGAGGGGCCGTCCACCGGGTACGAGACCCTGCTCTATGACGTGCTCATCGGCGACGCGACACTGTTCCAGCGCGCGGACAACGTGGAAGCGGGGTGGGAGGTTGTGCAGCCAGTGCTCGACTCCTGGGACGCGGGGCACATCCACGTCCATCCCTATGCCGCAGGTAGCAGCGGGCCGACAGAGGCGGACGCGCTCCTCGCGCGCGATCGGCGGCAGTGGCAGCCGCTTTGAGCGGAACGGCAAGGCCAGGGCTCTGCCCTGGACCCGCCAGGGGCAGCGCCCCTGGATCAGCATGCGAGAAGCATGGGAGGCGGCAAGGGGACTCCGGACCCGGTGGATGGGTCCCGGAGGCTTTGTCTTTGGCGGGTCCAGGGCAGGGCCTTGGCCTTTCTTCCGCAACCTCGGAATGATCCCGATCCGTCTGCTGATCTCCGACATCGATGGCACCCTCGCCGTCAGCGGCCAGGGCCTGACGCCGGCCACGGTCGCGGCCGCCAGCCGCCTGCGCGCTGCCGGCATCCGTCTGGCCCTCACCAGCGCCCGCCCACCACAGGGGCTGGAGATGTTCGCCGGCGCCCTCGAGTTGGACACGCCGCGAGGCGCCTTCAACGGCGGCACCATCACCGGCGCGGACGGCACCGTGCTGGAGGCCCGGTTCGTGCCCGAGCAGATCGCCCGCGACGCCGTGTCGTTTCTGGAAACAAACGGCGCCGACGTCTGGCTGTTCGTGGGCGACCACTGGCAGGTGCGCAACCCGGGCGCGCACTACATCGCGCTGGAGACCCGCACGCTGCAGCAGCCGCCCACCGTCGTGGAGAGCTTCGACGGCCTGCTCGGCCGCTGCGGTAAGATCGTCGGCACCACCGCCGACCACGACCTGCTCGCGCGCCTGGAGGCGGAGCTGTCGGCCCGCATCGGCGACGCTGCCAACGTGCACCGCAGCCAGGCTTACTACCTCGACGTCACCCATCCCGACGCCAACAAGGGATACGCCGCCATCCATATCGCGCGTCTGCTCGGCATCGAGCTGGGTCACGTCGCGGTGATCGGCGACCAGGCCAATGACTTGGCGATGTTCGACGTCGCCGGCACCGCGATCGCGATGGGCAATGCGCCGCCCGATGTGCAGGTCCGCGCGCACCACGTCACCCGGCCCATCGCGGACGATGGCTGGGCCTGGGCGGTCGACCACATCCTGCTGCCGCGCGCGCCGGCGGCTCCTTCGGAAGGCACGCCATGACCCGCGACCACCCTGCGGCCACCCGCATCCGGCTCGTGCTCGCCGACGTCGACGGCACGCTGGTGACGAAGGACAAGGTGCTCACGCCGCGTGCCATTGCCGCGGTGCACGCCCTGCATGCGCGCGGTATTGCCTTCGCGGTGACCAGCGGTCGGCCGCCGAAGGGCATGGCGATGCTGGTGGAGCCGCTCGCGCTGTCCACGCCGATCTCCGGCTTCAACGGTGGCCTGGTGGTCGAGCCCGATCTTGTCACTGTCCTGGAGAGCCGCACCCTGCCGCGCGAGGCTGCTGAGACGACGCTGGCGCTGCTGGAGCGCCTGGACCTCGATGCCTGGGTGTACAGCGGCGAGGACTGGCTGATCCGCGACATGGATGCGCCGCACGTCGCCCGCGAGGCCGCCACCGTGAAGTTCGACGCGAAGCTGGTGCCCGCCTTCGAGGGCGACATGCTCGACCACGTGGTCAAGATCGTCGGCATCAGCGACGACCTTGAGCTCATGCGCCGTGCCGAGTTGGAGGCACAGAAGACGCTGGGCGACCACGCCTCGGCCGCCCGCTCGCAGCCGTACTACCTCGACGTCACCCATCCCGAGGCCAACAAGGGCGGCGCCATCACCTGGCTGTCGCGCCACCTCGGCATCCCCCTGGGCGAGATCGCCACCCTCGGCGACCAGCCCAATGACGTGCTGATGTTCCGTCCCAGCGGCCTGGCGATCGCCATGGGCAACGCCTCGGCCGAGGTGCAGGGCGAAGCCGACCGCGTCACCGCCTCCTACGACGACGAGGGATTTGCCCGCGCGGTCGAGGACTTCATCCTCGCCCTCGATGCATCCTCGGAGACCGCACGATGACCCAGACCTACGACGGCACCCCGCTTGCCAACCGCACCGTGCTGGCCGACTCGGCGGCCATCGCGCGCCACGCTGCGGAGCTGATCGTCGCCGAGGCCGCTCAGGTGCCGGGCCGCTTCGCCCTGTCCCTGTCCGGCGGTTCCACGCCGAAGGTGCTCTATGCGCTGCTGGCCACGCCGGAGTTCCGCGACCGCATGCCATGGGAGCGCGTCCACCTGTTCTGGGGAGACGAGCGGTTCGTGCCGCACGACCACGCGGACAGCAACTACCGCATGACCCGCGAGGCCCTGCTTGATCACGTGCCGATCCCGCCGGAGAACGTCCACGCCGTCCCTGACGACTCCACACCCGCCGACGCGGCGCAGCGCTATGACCGCACCTTGCGCGCCTACTACGGCCGCGAGAACCTCGACGTCTCGCGGCCGCTGTTCGACGTCACCCTGCTCGGCCTTGGCGAGGACGGGCACACCGCGTCGCTGTTCCCAGGCAGCCCCGCCCTCGACGAGACCCTCGCCTGGGTCACAGCCGTGGATTCGCCTGGCGGCCCCAACGTCGCCCAGCCCCGCGTCACCATGACCCTGCCCGCGATCGCCAGCTCCGGCATCGTGCTGTTTCTCGCCGCCGGTGCCGGCAAGCGCGCGATCCTGCGGCGGGTCTGGCAGGGCGACCACGACCTGCCTTCGGCACGGGTGCGCGCGGTGGGACGCACGCTGTGGGTGGTCGACCAGGCGACAGCAGGGGCATAAGCAAAGCCAGAGGCTCTGCCTCTGCACTTCGCCAAAGGCTCGCCTTTGGAAACCTCGACCTGGGACTGCGGCACCCTGCCGCGCTTCATGCCGCCAGCCCGATGACTGGTCTCCAAAGGCCCGGCCTTTGGCAGATCCGGGCAGAGTTCGGCCTTGTTTGCTTCAGGAGTCCCGATGTCCGATCCCGCCTCCAACCAGAAACGCGCCGCCGCAGAGGCCGCGGCCGCCCTCGTGCAGCCCGGCATGGCCGTAGGCCTGGGCACCGGCTCCACGGCGTATTTCGCGATCGCCGCCCTGGTGCGCCGCGTCCGTGAGGAGGGGCTACGCATTGTGGCAATCCCGACCAGCGAGCGCTCTGCTGCCCAGGCGCGCGAAGGCGGCATCCCGCTCACCGACTTCTCCGCCTGCAAGCGGCTCGACCTGACCATCGACGGCGCGGACGAGATTGCCGGCGCCTCGCTCGACCTGGTCAAGGGCCTTGGCGGTGCCCTGCTGCGCGAGAAGATCGTGGCCGCCGCCAGCGCGCGCGAGATCATCGTCGCCGATAGCGCCAAGCTGGTGGACCGGCTCGGCAGCCGCGCGCCAGTGCCGGTCGAGGTCACGCCCTGGGGGTGGGAGGTCACCGCGGCGCGCATCGTCCGGCTCGGCGCCCGCGTCGCGCGCCGTGAGGCAGGAGGTGCCGCGTTCATCAGCGACGGTGGCAACCTGATCCTGGACTGTGCTTTCGGGCCGATCGAGGACCCGCGCGCGCTCGATCTGGCGCTGCACGGGGTGGTCGGCGTGATCGAGACCGGGCTGTTCATCGGTCTGGCCACGGAGGCATTTGTCGCGACGCCTGATGGCGTGCAGCACCTGGAGGCGCGATGACGGACGTGGGCGATGATGCGGCAGGGGTGGCGCCGCAGGTGCTGGTGATGATGGGCGTCTCCGGCGTCGGCAAGACCACCATCGCCAAGGCGCTGGACGAGCGGCTGGGCTGGCCGTTCCAGGAGGGCGACGAGCTGCACTCCAAGGCCAACGTTGACAAGATGGCCTCCGGCCGCGCGCTCACCGACGAGGACCGCGCGCCGTGGCTGCGCGCCGTCGCGGCCTGGATCGAGGCGCGGCAGAAGGCCGGCGAGCCCGGCGTCATCACCTGCTCTGCGCTGCGCCGCTTCTACCGCGACGCCGTCACCGGCGGGCGTCCCGGGGTTCGGGTGGTCTATCTCAGGGCCGACCGCGCCGTGATCGCCGAGCGGCTCAGCCAGCGGCAGCACCACTACATGCCGGCCGACCTGCTGCAGAGCCAGCTCGCTACGCTGGAGGAGCCCACTCCCGACGAGCACGTGCTGACCGTGCAGGTCCATGGCAGTGTCGATGACGTGGTGGCGGAGATCATGGCCAAGCTGCGGGGCGAGGCCAGCGGTGCCGCGAGGTAGACGAGGCAGGCAAGGTCGAGGCTCCGCGTCGAGTTCCGCCGAAGGCTGGCCCTTGGAGGCCTTTTCTTGGGGAACGGGTTTCCAAACGCCTCCAGGTCTTTGGCGGGTCTGGGCAAAGCCCAGCCTTGCTTGATTGCCCGCCGTCCGACTGCCTTGAGGAGATGCCATGCGACCCCTGGGACAGAGCCTCGGACGACACGCCCGCCGCCTTGCCGCCACGCTGCTCTGGCGCACCCGCGGCCGTCCCGGCACCGTCCGTCATCCGGACAGCTTCCTTCACCTTGACCGTCTCGCGACCACCTACCCGCCGTATCTTCCAACCTACCGCTTCGGCGGCGGCCACATCGACGGCGCCCACACCCGCCTCGGCGGGTCGGTGATGCAGGGCGACATCATCGACCTCGGCATCCCCGGCTGGCTGCGCCCGGCCGACGCGCTCAAGCTCTACGAGCTGGCATATTTTTCCGACGGTGACGTGCTGGAGATCGGCTGCTACCACGGCCTCTCCACCCGCATCCAGACCGATGCCCTGCGCCACGCCGGACGTGGCCGCACCGTGACCTCGCTGGAGCTTATGCCGGAGTACGTGGCGGAGGCCGAGCGCCACACTGCGGAGAACGCCGCCTTCCGCACCTTCGTCACCGGCGACGCACGCGAGTCCTGCGCCGCCCTGCGCCACGACGGCCGCAGGTTCGGCACCGCCTTCGTCGACCACTCCCACACCTACGAGCTGGTCCACGCCGCCTGCCAGGACCTCAAGCACCTGCTCAATCCCGGCGGCTTCGCCCTGTTCCACGACTACAACGACGACCGGAACGCCCACGACCCGGAATACGGCGTCTACCAGGCCGCCCGCGATGCCTTTGCCGATGGCAGCTTCAGGTTCCAAGGCGTCTACGGCTGCACCGGTCTCTACCGCCGCACTCCCTGACGGACGGGCGACAGGAGCAGCGGAACAGGCTCGGGGCAGGTGGGGCGTCCGGCCCTGTCTGCTTCCTGTCTTGGCGGACGTGGCCGCTGCGGATTCACCCTTTCGCAAGGACTCGGGCGTAGGTGCTAAGCCTTGCCAGGCGGGGAGTTCGTGTCGTGGCGGACTCGGTGCGGATCATGCCGCCGACGGACCCGGCGTCGACGGATCAGGTGGGCAAGGCGCAGGCCGCCACCGACGGCGGCTTCGGCGACACGCTGGCCACGCACCTGGATGCGCCTCCCGTGCGCCACCCCGCCCACTGGGCCGATCGTCAAGCCGGGCATTCCGGGCATCACCCGCACGGCGCCATCCACGCCGCCCGCGCCCCGCACCATGTCCGGGCGGAGAAGGCCGCGTCGGTGATCCCGGCGCCAGTGCAGCACGCGCTGGCCCAGGCAATGCGGCTCGAGCAGGTGCCTGCCTCCTGGCACGCGGGCCTGCAGTTCATCGTGGCGCAGGAGTCCGCGGGCCGGGTCGGCGCGCGCAACCACGTCGATACCGCGCGCGGCCTCTTCCAGCTCACCCGCGCCAGCTACGGTCTGAACCCGAACGGCGCCGCATCCTTCGGCAACGCCGTCGAGGAGGCGCAGGGCGGCATACGCTACATCCGCGAACGCTACGGCACCGCGGACAACGCGGCCGGCTTCTGGCGGCAGCGGCGCTGGTACTGACCCGTCCGCGGAGGCGCGCAGGGTTGCGGCCCGTCATGCAGCGATGGATCTCTAATCCGGACAGAGGCGCGCCTTCGGAACCCGCCACCCAGGAGTGGGCGCGCGAAGGCAAAAGGGCCTCGGCGGGTCCAGGCAGAGCCCGACCTTTCCTATGCCACCCCCAACACCCGGATCAGCCCTAGGCTGACCACGCCGAGCACCAACAGCGACAGCGTCACCGCCGCCGTCACCCGCACCCCCGCCTTTGCCACCACGCGCACGTCCACCCCCAGCCCTAGCGCCGCCATCGACACCGTCGTCAGCAGGTTCGCCACCACGGTGATCGGGTGCAGCAGTGACGACGGGATCAGCCCGGCCGAGCGCAGCGCCAGCACTGCCAGGAACCCCACGATGAACCATGGCACCAGCTCGTGCAGTGTCGGCCTGCCGCGGGCAGGGCGGTCTCCAGCGGTCACGGCGGGCGCCGCCTCGTCGGCATCGTCGCGCAGACGGCGCGTCAGCAGCGACAGCGCCAGCACCACGGGACCCAGCATCAGCACCCGCACCAGCTTGACCACCGTGCCGACTTGGTTGCTCAGCGCCCCGATCGGCAGCGTCGCCGCCAGCACCTGCGGCACCGCGTACACGGTCAGCCCCGCCAGCACGCCGTACTGCGTCAGCGACATCACCAGGACCGGCACCAGCAGCGGCAGCAGGAGCACCACGATCACGCCGAGCACCGCGGTGAACGCGATCGAGGACGCGACGTCGTCCCCGTCCGCCCCGATCACCGGCGCCACCGCCGCGATCGCCGAGTTGCCGCAGATCGAGTTGCCGCACGCTACCAGGATCGCCATCCGTTGCCGCAGCCCCAGCGCGCGGCAGATCGTGTAGCTCGTCGCGATCGCGACCGCGACCACCAGCACGATCCCCCCCAGCAGCGCCGGCCCCAGCGCCAGCACGGTCTGCGCGCTCACCGACGCGCCCAGCATCACCACCGCAACCTCGAGCAGCGTCCTGGCGCTAAAGCCGATTCCTGCTCGAAACCTCGCCCTTGGCGCCCACACGGTGCGGATCGCCACGCCGAGCAGGATCGCCAGCACCAGCGCCTCCAGGTAAGGCTCGCCCGCCAGGGCCACCTCGGCGCGCTGCAGCAGGCCGGCAACGACAGTGATCAGAACGCAGAGTGCGACACCCGGCAGGAAGCGGAGGACACGCGGGATCGGTGACACGACGAGGATGCTCTTGCTGGTGCCCGGCAATGGTAGCGCAGGGTGGGCAATCGCGGGAGCGCCGTGTTCTGGTCGGGGTGGCGGCGAGAAGGCCAGCCAGGCAAGGCCAAGCGCTGCCCGGATCCGCAAAGGGCAGGGAGGCTCTTTGATCCCTCGACTCAGGGAAGGTTTTCCAAGGCGGAGCTTCGGGCGTTGCTCCGGCCCGCCGGCATGGCGGTGCAGGCCACGCTGCGCCCGGGGGTCCTGGGACTTCGTGTTTCGTTCGCGGTCGCCGCCCGAGTGGCTGGCATGGACCCTTGTCCTGCCGCTGCGGCCAACGCTTCAAGGCGGTCGCCGGAGTGTCGCTGCTCCTGCACGAAGAGGGTGCGTGCCTGACCCGTGGCGGTCGGGCACGCACCCTGTGAAAGGTTTGAGCCCCGGTACGGGGCAGAGGCTTGCCTAGAAGTCCAGGCGCAGCATGTGCTGGTCGACGACGACGCCATGGCTGACCGTCGTGTCGGCGGTGATGGCCGCGCCGGCCACGCCGGCCTTGACCTGCTCGGGCAGCCCTGCCGGACCCATCGCGTACCCGCGCCGGATATCGGCAACAGGATGCAGGGACGGCGACAGGAAGTTGAAGCCGATAAAGTCGTTGGTCATGAAATCAGATCCTTGCGTGCGGACAGGACACCGAATGTTTCATCTAATGGTGAATTGGCAGTTAAGACGCGGTCAGGTGCGCTGCATGGCAGGCTTGGTCCCGCAATAATCGACAGGAAGCTTAATCCCTGCCCGCCAGATCTTATCCGTCTGGGCATGTGAAGAGTCTGGGCCACGAAGCCATTTGACTCAGCGCGCTGGGCGAGTTGATGAGTCAGGGTTGATCCCGCTATGGGATCCAGTCGCGGCTGTCTCTTGGCGCCGGGAACAGGGCGGCGGCCACGGCTTGATGTCGACACCAGGAACCACTGGAGCGGGCGAAGGGATTCGAACCCTCGACCCCAACCTTGGCAAGGTTGTGCTCTACCCCTGAGCTACGCCCGCACTCCGTGGTGCGGCGTTCTAGCCACGCCACGCCGTGATTGCAAGCCGGCTCATGGGCCGGTTCGAGCAGGGACGCGGCAGACTTGGCTGGCACCTCTCCGGACCCACCAGGGTCCGTGGGCTTGCGCAACCCTGCACCAGGATGGTGGTTCCCGGAGACAGGCCTCTGGCGGAGACCCGACCTTGCTGTCTCGTAAGGCCTGTTCCGGTCATGGACCCTGGGCAAGCACGTACCCGACCCCACCTCCCCGATCGAATAATCCGGACACCATGCCGCAGCCTCCTGGCCCGACTCAGGGAAGCGCATGCTGCCCCGACCGCCGACTTCACGACGTGATTTGACGCTCCCCATGCCACAATGTAGCCACGAAGCACTTCAGCCAGCGAAAGGCGGTTCGACTTGCCCCTGACTGCCAGGAACCGACCCTCTGCCCCCGCGGCACCCCGGCCCATCTCGCCTCCCGCCCTGTCGCGGTCCGGCGCCTGATGCGCCAGCTCTTCGCTCCCGGCGCCGACGCGATCTTCCGCTTCTGGATCGCCACCCTGATCGGCGGCCTCGCTCTCGGCCTCCTGGTGTTTGCCGGAGTCTGGACCTCGTCCTACAGCAGCACCGTCGGCGTCGCTCCCGCGCAGCCCGTGCCGTTCAGCCACAAGCACCATTCCGGCGAGCTCGGCATCGATTGCCGCTACTGCCACCAGGCGGTTGAGGTGAACGCGTCCGCGGGCATCCCGCCGACCTGGACCTGCATGACCTGCCACAGCCAGATCTGGACCAACTCAGAGATGCTTGCTCCCGTCCGTGACAGCCTGGCCAACAACGACCCGCTGCATTGGACGCGGGTGAACCGCCTGCCCGACTACGTGTACTTCAACCACTCCATTCACGTCACCAAAGGCATCGGCTGCTCGTCGTGCCACGGCGACGTCACCGCGATGCAGATGACCTACCGTGCCCATGCCTTCGAGATGGCGTTCTGCCTTAACTGCCATCGCGCGCCCGAGAAGTTCATCCGCCCCGCAGCCGAGGTCTGGAATATGGAGTGGCAGCCGGCCGACGACCAGGCGAAGCTGGGGGCCGAGCTGGTCGCCCACAACGGCATCCGCAACGGTGCGGTGCTGTCCGACTGCTCGATCTGCCACCGATGAGCAGCCTCGCCCCCGGCTCCTCTTCCGCCGGCGCGCCCGCGCCCATCCTGCCCACGCGCCCCGGCCTTGGTGGCGGGCCCGCGATGTGGCGTTCGCTCGACCAGCTCGCCGACACCCCCGGCTTCCGGCGCTTCCTGCAGGCGGAGTTCCCGGCGGCCGCCCGGCTCGCGCCCACGCTCGACGGGCCGGGACGCCGCCGCTTCCTCAAGGTGATGGCAGCCTCCTTCGCGCTGGCCGGGCTCGCCGGCTGCGACGACGAAGCCCATGAGGACGGTCGCGCCCAGGAGGTACCCTACGTGCGCAACCCCGAGCGCATCGTCGTCGGCAACCTGCTGCAGTATGCCTCGACCACCATGCTCGCGGGCTACGGCACCGGGGTGCTGGTCTCCACCCGCAACGGGCGGCCGATCCGCATCGACGGCAACGCCGAGCATCCCTGGACCCGTGGCGGCACCGATGCCTTCTCGCAGGCCTCCGTGCTCGGGCTGTACGATCCGGACCGGTCGCAGGCGGTGCGCTACCTCGGTCGCGCCTCCTCCTGGCAGGCGTTCCGCGCCGCCACTGTCGGGCCGTTCACCATGCTGCGTGCCAACCGGGGTGCCGGTTTCCGGCTGCTCACCGGCACGCTGACCTCGCCCACCTTGCTTGCCCGCATCGCGGCGCTGCGGGCGGCCTACCCGGAGATGGTCTGGCACAGCCAGGATCCGACCCGCGAGGGCGCCGACGCCGCCGGGCAGGCCGCGTTCGGCCGCGCCGTGCAGCCGCGCTTCCGCTTCGACGCTGCCGACGCGGTAGTCTCGCTCGACGGCGACTTCCTCGACCATGGGCCGCAGCAGATCGGCCAGGCGCTCGACTGGACGTCTGCCCGCGCCGCCGCGGCGAAGGGGGGCAGGCTGCTCGCCCTGCATGCCGCCTCGCCCACGCCGAGCCTGACCTCCGCCAAGGCCGACCACGCGCTGACCACCACCCCCGACGCCATCGCGGCGCTGGCCGCGGGCCTGCTTGCCGACGTCTCCTCGCCCGGCGCCACGCCGGATGCGGCGCAGGGCGGCGATCCCGTTGCCGCCTGGCGCGCGAGGGCCGTCGCTGCGCTTGTCGCCTCGCGCGGGCGCTCGATCGTGCTGGCTGGCGCCGCGCAGCCAGCCGTCGTGCAGGAGGCCGCACACCGTCTCAACGCGGCACTCGGCAATGCCGGGCGCACTGTCGCCTACACCGCGCCGGTCGCCGCCCACGCGCAGGACCTCGCCTCCCTGGTCGACGCGATGCATGCCGGCCAAGTGCACACGCTGCTGATGCTCGACACCAACGCGGTGTACGACGCGCCCGGGGACCTCGCCTTTGCCGACGCGCTGAACCAGGTGGCGTTGCGCATCCATGCCGGTCCCTACGCCGACGAGACCGCCGCCGCCTCGGACTGGCACCTGCCGCTGCTGCACCCGCTGGAGGCCTGGGGCGACGCCCGTTCCTGGGACGGCACGGTCGGCCTGATCCAGCCCACCGTCGCCCCGCTGTACGGCGGCCGCTCGGCGCTGGAGGTGCTGTCGCTGTTCACCGACGCGACGCCGCGCGATGGTCGCGACATCCTGGAGTCCCACTGGCGTGACACATGGCGCGGCTCCGGCGACGACGCCGCGGTCGGCGCGCGCTGGCGCCAGGCCCTGGTCGATGGCTTCGTGCCCGGCACCGCCGAGCCGGAGGTCACGCCCCGTCTCGTGCCAGCCGCTGCCGCTGCGCCCGCCACTCCGGCCGCGCCCGCCGCGCGCACGATCACCGTGCTGTTCCGGCCCGACCCGTCGACCTGGGATGGGGCGTGGGCCAACAACGCCTGGCTGCAGGAGCTGCCCCGGCCACTGAACAAGGTCGTGTGGGACAACGTCGTCGCGATCCCGCCGGGCCTCGCTGTGCGCGAGAAACTCGTCAACGGCGACGTGGTGGCGCTGGAGGCCAATGGTCGCCGCGTGGAGGGACCGGTTTGGGTCACGCCCGGGCAGGCGCCGGACACCGCGACCCTCACGCTGGGCTACGGCCACGTGCCGCCGGAGCTGCTATCGACCGGGCTCGGTTTCGACGCCTCTCCGTTGCGCAGCGCCGCCTCGCCGATGCAGACCGCGGGCGTGACGCTGACGAAGCTCGGCCGCCACGCCGGCGTCGCCTCCACGCAGGACCACGGCGCGATGGAGGGCCACGACTTCATCCGCGTGCAGCCGGTGGGCGGCGCCGCGGTCGGCGACCCCGTGCTCGGCGACCCGCACCTCGGCAATCCCGGCGCCACCGCGCCCTCGATCTATCCGGACAAGGTATACGCCGACGACGACCAGGACCGCCGCGCCTGGGGCATGGTGATCGATCTCGACGCCTGCATCGGCTGCAACGCCTGCGTCGTCGCCTGCCAGAGCGAGAACAACATCCCCGTGGTCGGCCGCGAGGAGGTGGCGTTGGGCCGCGACATGCACTGGCTGCGCATCGACCGCTATTGGGAAGGCGAGGCCGAGCAGCCCGCCACCCACTTCCAGCCCGTACCCTGCATGCACTGCGAGGACGCGCCCTGCGAGGTCGGCTGCCCGGTGGAGGCCACGCTGCACGACCACGAGGGGCTCAACCTCATGGTCTACAACCGCTGCGTCGGCACCCGTGCCTGCTCCGGCTACTGCCCGTACAAGGTGCGGCGCTTCAACTACCTCGACTACACCGGCGGCGAGCCGCCCTCGGTGCAGGCGCGCAACAACCCCGACGTCTCCGTGCGCTCGCGTGGCGTGATGGAGAAGTGCACCTACTGCGTGCAGCGCATCGCCGAGGCGCGCATCGAATCCGACAAGAGCCTGCAGCCGATCCCCGACGGCCGGGTGAGGACCGCCTGCCAGACCGCCTGCCCCACCCGCGCCATCCACTTCGGCGACCTGCGCGACCACGGTTCCGAGGTGCGTGCCGCCCGCGCCGACGCGCGCAACTACGCGTTGCTTGGCGAGCTGAACCTTCGCCCCCGCACCACCTACCTGGCCGAGTTCGGCCCGGCCGCAGGAGAGGGCTGACATGCCGAGCGACATGACGGCCGACGGCCCGCGCTTTCATGGTCCTGCCGCCGGCAGCGCCCGGGAGGCGCAGGCCGCCACGCACGCCGGCCACGACCTCGCCGGCATCGTGTTCGACCACCCGTTGCGGCTGCGCTGGTGGCTGGCGATGGTCGGCGCCATGGGTCTGATGGGCGTGCTGGCGATCGCGCTGTTCTTCGTGCTCTGGTACGGCACCGGGATGTGGGGCAACAACATCCCCGTCACCTGGGCGCTCGACATCGTCGGCTACGATTTCTGGATCGGCACCGCCTGCGGCAGCCTGGCGTTGTCCGCGGTGCTGCTGCTGGCCGGCCTGCCCGCGCGTTCCGCCCTCGGCCGTCTCGCCGACACCGTGGCCGTGCTGTCCGCGGTGGCCGCCGGCACCTACCCGATCATCCATCTCGGACGGCCCTGGTACTTCTACTGGAACCTGCCGTATCCTAATACCTTCTTGCTGTGGCCGCAGTTCCGCTCGCCGCTTTACTGGGACGCCATCGACATCCTGAGCTTCCTGGGCATTGCCGGCGGCGTGTGGTTCCTCAACGTCCTGCCCGATTTCGCCACCCTGCGTGACCGCGCCACCGACCGCCTGCGCGTCATGGCCGCCCGTGCCGCCGCCCGCGGCCAGGAGCCGGACTCCGACCAGGGCTGGAAGATGGCGCTGCTGCGTGCCCAGCTCTACGGCATCGCCTCGCTCGGCTGGCGCGGCTCGGCGACGCACTGGCGCCGCTGGAGCGAAGCCAGCCGCATCCTTGCGGTGCTCGCGATCCTGGTGGTGCTGTCGCTGCAGACCGGGGCGGCCGTGATGTTCGCGGGCTCCGTCGAGCCCGGCTGGCACGACACGCTGGAGCCGGCCTCCTTCGTCGTGGTCGCCCTGCTGTCCGGTGTCGCCGCCCTCGCCCTGGTCGCCATGGTCGTGCGCGCCGCCTTCGGTCTGGAGGCGCTGATCACCGCGCGCCACCTGGAGCTGCTGGCCTTCGTGCTGCTCGGCCTCGGCCTCGTGCACATCTACTGCAGCGTGTTCGAGGCGCTCGGCACCCTGGCCGGGGGCGACAGCTTCGACCGGCAGGTGCTGGCACGCCGCCTCGGCGGCTCCCACGCTTGGTCGTTCTGGAGCCTGGTCGTGCTCGGGCTCGCCTCGGTGCAGCTGTTCTGGGTTCCCGCCCTGCGTCGTTCCGCCCTGGCCCTGGGAGTCATCGGCGGGCTGGTCGCGGTCGCGATGTGGTCCGAGCATTTCATGATCATCGTCGGCACCCTGCAGCACGATTTCCTGCCATCGGTCGCGCAGGAGTACACGATGAACATTTGGGGCGTGGCCACCTTCGCCGGCTCGCTCGGCCTGCTGCTCACCCTGCTGCTGCTGTCGCTGCGCTACCTGCCGGTGTTGTCCATCCTCGACGTGCGCCGCGCCGAGGCCGGCTGGGCCGCTGCCGAGCCCGTCCGGCCTGACCCTGTGGTGCGCCGCCGCGACGGTGGCTCGCTGCCGGCAGGGGCCGCACCCGCGGGACCGAACCATGTCTAGCCCCCACGACGACGAGGATGCCCCGCTGTGGGCGGTGAGCGCAGAGTTCGCCAGCCCTGCGGCACTGCTGGCGGCGGTGCGTGCGGTGCACGCACTGCCTGACGCGCGGGTCGACACCTACTCGCCGGTGCCCGTGCCCGGCGTCACGGAGGCGCTCGGCGTGCGCGGCGGTTCCATGCGGCGCTACGCGGTGTCGGGCGGCGCGCTCGGCGGCGTGCTGATGATGGGCATGTGCCTGTACGCCACCGGCTACGACTACGTGTTCGACATCGGCGGCCGCCCGCGCTTCTCCTGGCCGGCGTTCGTGGTGCCCACCGCCTCGTTCGCCTTGCTGATGGCCGCCTCGGCCGTCGTGCTGCTGCTGCTGATCCTCAACCGGCTGCCGACGCTGAACCACCCGTCTTTCAATATCCCCGGCTTCGACCGAGCCTCGCAGGACCGCTTCTTCGTCGCCGTCGAGGGGCGCGGGCACGGCTTCGACCCGGCGGAGGCGGAGCGGCGGCTCGCCGGGCTGGCGACACGACCGATCGCGGTGCACAGGGTGCCCCGATGACGCGTTCCGTGGAGAAGGAAGCAAGGTTGAGGCTCTGCCTCAAACTCCGCCAAAGGCTCGCCGTTGAAAACCGAGACCTAGGTGGAGGCATTCCAAAGGCTCGGCCTTTGGCGGGTCTGGGCAGAGCCCAGCCTTGCTTGCTTCTTGCCCTGGCCGCGATGCTCGCGCTCGGCGGCTGCAAGCGTGCCAATATGTACAGCCAGGCCAAGTCCGAGAACTGGGACCGCAGCAACTTCTTCCCCGATGGACAGAGCATGCGCCTGCCGGTCGCCGGCACCATGCCGCGTGCCGAGCCCAACCTGCCGGTGGCGCAGCCCGCGACCATCACGGTCGCCATGGTCGAGCGTGGCCACGAGCGGTTCAACATCTTCTGCACCCCCTGCCACGGCCGCGCCGGCGACGGGCAGGGCATCATCGTGCAGCGCGGCTTCCCGCAGCCGCCCGACTTCGCCAGCACGGAAATGCGCCGCATCAGCGCGCAGTCCATCTACGACACCATCACCTACGGCCGCGGCGCCATGTACAGCCACGCCGACAGGGTGCCGCCCACCGACCGCTGGGCGATCGCCGCCTACATCCGTGCGCTGCAGCTTTCGCGCGGCATTGCCGTCGCCTCGCTGGCGCCCGCGGACCGCGCCAAGCTCGATGATGCGCCAGTCGAGCCGCCTGAGGCTTCCAGCGTGCACCCGGACGCGCCGATCGGTTCGACCACCTCGACCACGCCGGGCGCCGGGCGCGAGACAATGCCGACCGCCACGATGTCGGGGGATGGGCGATGACCCGGGCCGTGCCGGCCTCGCTCGGTGTGGGCGTGGCCGCCCTGCTGTGCATCGCGCTGCTGGCCGGTGTTTCCGCGGGGCCGGTGATGCCGTCCTATCTCGCCGCATGGCTGTTCTGGCTGGCACTGCCGGCCGGTGCCCTGCCGCTGGTGATGGCCCTTGACCTCGCGGTCCCCGTGCCTGTCGCGGACGCGGCTGGCTCCGTGCGCGACGCCGTGCGCTTGCCGCTGCTCCTGTTGCCCGCACTGCGGCTGCTGCTAGTGGCGCTGCCGTTGGTCGCCCTGTTCGCAATCCCCGTGCTCCTCGCCCAGTCCGGGTTGTTCGGTGACGCCGCCTCGCGCCACGGCTTTGCCGCCGGTTGGTATGCGCCTGGTGCACGCGCCCTGCGGGCCGTGGTGGTGCTGCTGGTCTGGAGCGGGCTCGCGCTGCTGTTCCTGCGCCCTGGCCGGCCGCGCGCGCTCGCGGCACTCGGGCTGGTGGTGCACCTGTTTGCCGGAACGCTGCTGGCCATGGACCTCGCGATGTCGGTGGCGCCGGGGCTGGACTCCGCCGCCTACGGCCTGCTGCTGATTGCTTCGCAGTGCGGCATCGCCTTCTCCGCCGCGGTGCTGCTTGCCGGCCTGCCGGCGACGTTCTTGCCGGGCCGCGGTGCGTCGGGTCCCGGCGCTGTACCCGGCTCGGTGATCGCGACACTGCTCTGGCTGCTCGCCGCGTGGATGTTCCTGCAGTTCAACCAGTATCTGGTGATCTGGTCCGCCAACCTGCCGCGGGAGATCGTCTGGTACCAGCAGCGCGACGCCGGCCTTGGCCGTGCCGCGGAGTGGTTTGCCCTGTTGGCGTTCCTGGTGCCTCTGCTTGCTGCCACGGTTCCCTGGCTCGCCCGCGACGCCCGCGTGCTGGCGGGTCTCGCAGGGCTGGTGTTGCTGATGCATCTGGTCGAGACGCTGTGGCTGATCACCCCCTCGTTCCGTGGTGCCTTCACCCTGTCCCTGGCCGACCTGCTCGGTCTGGCCGGCATCGGCGGCGTGTCGTGCGCCCTGCTGCTCCTGGCCCGCGGCCGCATCACAGGGCATCCCGCATGACCAGTGCCCCTCGCAATCCGGCTGCCGGCCCGCGCCCCGCTGCGGCGTCCGATGGATCGCCGCCGCGCGCGCGCGGGCCGCTCGCCAGCCTTGGCGCCGGCCGGATCGCCGCATGGGGCGCGGCCGGCCTCGCCCTGATCGGCGGCACCGCGCTGCTCGCCCGTGGTCGCGGGCCCGCGGCGGGCGGTGCCGCGTCCGATGGCGGCAACGTGCGCGGCCATGTCGACCCCGCGGCGGGCCACGACGACCACCAGGACTGGGACTACGGCGAGCATGGTCCGGAGACGGGCCGCGGCCGCCCCTCCACCCCGGCCAGTGCCGAATCGCGCGAGGCGGGCCACGAGATCGAGGATGTCAGCACCGGCAACATCCATCGTGTCATGGCGCTGTTCGCCGTGGTGGCGCTGGCCTCGGTGTTCGGCATGATCGCGCTGATCGGCGTGTGGCGCTCCGACGACCGTGCCAGCCGCCCGAAGCTTACCGCGATGCAGGTCGCTCCGATCCAGGTCCCCGGCCCGCACCTGCAGGTCGATGCCTACTCCGACCTGAACAGCGAGCGCGGCCGCGAGATCGGCAAGCTCAGCGGCTGGGCCTACACCGACGCCAGCCGCACCGAGGCGCGCATCCCGATCGAGGACGCGATGGCCCTCGTCGCCGGCCGGCCGCTCGACACGCCTGGCCTGACCCGCATGGGTCCGCGCGGCCGTCCCGGCCCCAACCCCGACGTCACCAGCGCCACCCCGCTCGGCACCGGCCAGGGTGGCCCGGCGTCGTCGCCGAACACCAACCCTCCGGCCGCGCGGTGAGCGCCTTCGCGCCCTGCGGCCCGGTCTCCTCACGCCCTCTCCTGCGCCGGCCCCGTCCGTGCGCCCCAGGATCCAGCGCATGAAGCCGAGCGACTATCCCCTGGCCCTGTGGCCGTTCGCCGCCTCGGCGAGCGCCGTGGAGACCGACCACCTGATCATCGCCTTCACGGTGCTGACGGTGATGCTGACCGCGCCGATCTTCGTCGGCATCACCTGGTTCGCGATCCGCTACCGCAGTGGCAAGAACGTCGACCGTACCAATTCCGACGAGCGCTCGAACATCATCGAGCTGAGCTGGATGATCATCCCGTTCCTGCTCACCCTGTTCTTCTTCGTCTGGGCGGCGCGGTTGTTCGACACCCACAAGCACCCGCCGCCCGGCGCGATGGAGATCAGCGCCGTTGGCCGGCAGTGGATGTGGAAGTTCCAGCACCCCGGCGGGCAGGCGGAGATCAACGACCTGCATGTGCCCGTCAACCAGCCCGTGCTGATCCGCATGATCAGCCAGGACGTGATCCACGGCCTCTACATCCCCGCGATGCGCATTCAGATGGAGACCCTGCCGGGTCGCTACACCGAGCTGTGGTTCAACGCCAACCACGCCGGCACCTATCGCCTGTTCTGCTCGGAATACTGTGGCACCGATCATTCCGCGATGGACGGCCTGCTCACCGTGATGGAGCCCGCCGCGTACGAGGCTTGGCTCAGCTCGAACGGCGGCTCGCAATCTATGGCGGCGGCCGGCGCGCGGTTGTTCGCGGCCGACGGTTGCGCGGGCTGCCATGCCGGCACCGCGACCGTACGCGCACCTTCGCTGGCCGGGCTTGCCGGCTCGCCGGTGCCGCTCGAGGACGGGCGCACAGTTGTTGCCGACGACACCTACCTGCGCGACAAGATCCTCAACCCTGACCACAACAAGATCGCGGGCTACAAGCAGGTGATGCCCAGCTTCAACGGCATCATCCCCGAGGACGATCTGCTCAAGATTGTCGCCTACGTGAAATCCTACGGCCAGCCCGGCAGCCCCACCTCGGCCCGCCAGGAAGCCAGCGTCAGCCCCGCGGAGACGACGCGATGAGCCCGTCCGACATTGCCCTGCGCGATGCCAGCACCGCGCGACCCACCCTCCACCGCCCGCGCGACTACCTGCACGACGAGCACACCATCCGCTCGTGGCTGTTCACCGTAGACCACAAGCGCATCGGGCTGCTGTACCTCGCTTCGATCACCGTGTTCTTCATCCTCGGCGCCATCGCCGCCGGTGCGGTGCGGCTTTCCCTGGTGGTGCCGAACGGCCAGATCTTCACCAACGACACCTACAACAAGATGTTCACCCTGCATGGGGTCATCATGGTGTGGTTCTTCCTGATACCCTCGATTCCTAACACCTTCGGTAACTTCCTGATCCCGCTGATGATCGGCGCCAAGGACCTCGCCTTCCCCAAGATCAACCTGCTGAGCTGGTGGGTGTTCATGCTCGGCGCGCTGTTCACCCTGGTCGTGCTGGTGATCGGAGGCATCGATACGGGCTGGACGTTCTACGCGCCGTTCTCCACCACCTTCTCCAACACCTACGTCGTCCCCGCTCTGATCGGCGTCATCATCGTCGGCTTCTCCTCGATCCTGTCGGGGCTGAACTTCGTGGTTACCGTGCACACCATGAGAGCGCCGGGCATGACCTGGTTCCGCATGCCGCTGTTCGTGTGGGCGATCTATGCCACCAGCCTGATCTTCCTGCTCGCAACCCCGGTCATCACCATCGCGCTGATCCTGCTGGTGATGGAGCGCGCCTTCCACATCGGCGTGTTCGACCCGGCGTTGGGCGGCGATCCCGTGCTGTTCGAGCACCTGTTCTGGTTCTACTCGCATCCCGCTGTCTACATCATGGTGCTGCCCGGCATGGGCGTGATGAATGAGTTGGTCACCGCGTTCAGCCAGAAGAAGATCTTCGGCTACAAGTTCATCGCCTACGC